>WRJP01000113.1 GCA_009778535.1 Propionibacteriaceae bacterium
GTTTTGCTACGCCCTTCCGGTACCGAACCGCTGGTTCGAGTCATGGTAGAGGCTGCAACCATAACGCAAGCTCAAGTGGTTGCCGACGAGCTAGCAAAGATCGTTCGGGAACGTTTGCCGCTTTAGGAGCGTAGTTTGACCTTAGGGGTGCTTGCGGAAGTGTCGGCAGGTAAGATTAAAGCTCTACAAAAACAAGCCTGGAACTATTACATCGTCGAGGTGCCTGAAGATCAGCGGCTCTGGGGGTAGGGTCAGATCTTGCGAATACGCACAGACTGCACAGTATAGAAACCCCACGAAGTTCTCCGCTACGCTCCAATACTTCGAGGGGTCCCCAAAACGCCACTAAATCTTGCGAATACGCACCGATTGCACTGTGTGGTTGGCAGATTTTCCCAAGATGACTGTGGCGCGTCCGCGGGTTGGCTTTATGTTCTGGGTCAGGTTGGGACGATTCACAGTGTCCCAAATGTCGCTGGCCATCACTATGGCTTGTTCGGTTGACAAATCTCCGTAGCGCACAAAATAGGAACGTGGGTCACGGAAAGTAGTTGCAAACTCCAGCCAGCGTTCGATATACCAATCCCGGATAGTCTCGTCTAAGGCATCCACATAAACCGAGAAATCGAAGAAGTCGCTCAAGGCCACACCCGTGCTGCCATCAGCTCGCACTCGTGCTGGCTGCAACACATTCAGCCCTTCGACGATCAGAATGTCCGGTTTGCTTATTACCGTCCAACTATTTGGAACAATGTCGTAACTCACATGCGAATAATTGGGTGCAGCAACTTCGGTTACCCCGGACTTCACATCCATTACGAACTGCAACAGCGCTCTTCTGTCGTAGGATTCCGGAAAACCCTTGCGTCCCATCAATCCATGGCTTTCCAGGTATTCATTCGGGTAGAGAAAGCCGTCGGTCGTAACTAAATCCACCTTAGGATGTGAAGGGCTACGCGATAATAATTCACGTAAGAGCCGCGAAATAGTCGATTTGCCAACCGCGACCGAACCAGCTACCGCGATCACAAAGGGAGTACGATCGCCCCCCAATCCGAGAAATTGATGCGACTCGGAGAACAATTGCACAGTACGTTCGTAGTAAAGCAGCACCAACTCTGTCAGCGGGCGGTAGACCTCACGCACCTCAGCCAAGTCGGTGGGGTCGTTGATGCCGCGCAGCTTTTCCAAGGTGTCGTCATCAAGATCGTGGCCGCTGGCAGCCAAACCCGCCCAGTGGCTGCGCTCTAAAGTCAGGTACAGCTTCTGCAAACCTTCATCAACCAGCACCGGCGAGGTGTCATCCCACTCATCGCGGCTGGCGTGCGCCTGGTTTGGCGTTGTCATAGCTCTCCTGCTGTTTGAGACATCAGCATATCCTTACAGCGTGTCTTGCATACACGCTGTTCAGTTTGTATATATTCGACGAAATCACATGATGGGGAGCAAACAATGATCGTTGGCATTGGGGTTGATCTGGTCAGACTGCAACGTTTTGGAGAATCGCTGAAACGTCCAGGTTTCGCAGAACGAGTTTTCACCTTGACCGAATTGGCGGCTGCTCCAACTGGCGACAGCACAGCGCGTCGCACGGAGCACCTTGCAGGTCTGTTTGCAGCAAAAGAAGCCCTAGCTAAGGCGCTGGCTGGAACCCCAGGGTTAGTTTGGACTGATGCCCAGGTAAACCACCAGGAGAACGGTCAGCCATATTTTTGCCTGGATGGAAGTGTAAAAGCCCGCGCTGAAGCCCTAAAAGTACGCAATATGCAGCTTTCTATCAGCCACGACGAAAAAACTGCTGTTGCTTTCGTCGTTCTGGAAGCCTAGGGCGCTAATCTGAGAAGATGCCAAACGCATATTCTGTTCCAGAAATCAGACGAGCGGAGCAAGTCGCGGCTGCCGAAGTCGGCGAGGACGCTCTGATGCAACGTGCCGCCTATGGTCTCTACGGTGAAATCGTGAAACTGTTGCAAGCTAGGAGGGGAGTAGCGGCTGGTGCGAGAGTCCTGATCTTGGCAGGTCCGGGAAATAATGGCGGCGACGCGCTCTACACTGGCGTGCAACTCGTCAAACGCGGAATACATGTCAGCGCCTTACGAATCACAGACACAGTCCATGCCAGAAGTTGGAAATCCCTACAAAATGCCGGTGGAGTTGACATCGACTATGATGCGGCAGCCGCGAAGCTGCACACCTATGATCTGGTAATCGATGGGGTGTTGGGCATTGGAGGCAGGCCAGGTCTTCCGGCATTAGCCTCAGATTTTGCAAAAAATCTGCCAGCAGCGAAAGTGGTAGCTGTTGACATTCCCTCTGGACTTAGCGCGGAGCTCCCCTTTGCCACAACAGACCACTTCAAAGCTGGATTGACGGTAACTTTCGGCGGGTGTAAGCCTATTCACCTGCTCAAACCCGGTAGCGAATACTGCGGCCAGATCGTTTGCATCGACATCGGACTTCCAAAAATGAGGGCGACCATCCAGCAGTTGGCTGACTTGTCCGGTTGGCCGTTTCCAGAATCGTTGAGCGATAAATACGCTCGCGGTGTTGTCGGCATTGATGCCGGTTCAGCCCAATATCCCGGGGCTGGGGTGCTGTGTGTTGCCGGTGCAGTCCACGCCGGAGCTGGCCTGGTGCGCTTTTGCGGAGACCGCAAAGTGGCTGGGTTGATTCCGATTCGTTTTCCCAACGTCGTCGTCAGCCCCGACTCCACCACAACCGCAAAACCGGTAGATGCTTGGGTGCTGGGGTCAGGATGGGGAGAACGTAAAGATGGCCAAGACGTAGTTCACTCGATCATTGACAAAGACATCCCGACGGTTATCGACGCCGACGGATTACGTCACCTTCCCTACAAATTACATTCCAATGTGGTGCTCACTCCACACCCGGGCGAGTTGGCGAAGTTGTTAGGAATCGCCCGCAGCGAAGTTGAGGCTGACCCGATTGGGTCAGCGCTCTCGGCTGCAAATAGTTGGGAAGCCACTGTATTGCTGAAGGGGCCAAACCAGATCATTGCCAGCCCAAAGAATCCTAATGTGCTGATGGCAGCCCCCGGGCCGGCATGGACAGCTCAAGGCGGCTCTGGCGATGTCCTTGCCGGAGTCATTGGAACTCTGCTTGCCAGCAAAGTTCCTGCGAACCTTGCCGCAGCTTTAGGTGCAAGTCTGCAAGCCATCGCTGCCCGCACCCACGGCCCGCTACCGCCACATGAGTTAGTACGCACCTTCGATTCCGTCTTGCTGGATGCTTCCGATGCGTTGGTGGGGGAAGGATGAGTAGAATAAACCCTTGTGTCTGAAACGCTGGCGACTACAAAACTTAACGACGGACGTTGTCTGCGTATTCGCACAGCAGGAGTTGAAGACGCGCCACTGTTGCGCGAGATAATCGTCGCAGCTTTCGCCAATCGTCCGGCGCTCGATCCCCGGCCGTCAGCTCTGGACGCAACCAACGAATCAATCGCCGCGATGCTGGAACACGGCTTTGGCATCATCGCGTACGTCGATGAAGTGCCGTTCGGAGTGATCATAGTCTCGATTGCCGACAAACAAGCAGGCATCCACCACGTATCAGTTTCAGTTTCGATGCGCCAACTTGGAGTAGCCAGCGCGATGATCGACGCAGTCTTGGCAAAGCTGAGCGAATACGACGTTGAAGAAGTGCACTTGGTTGCACGGGAAGAATTTCCGCAAGTTGTGGATTGGTGGAAACGACGCGGGTTCATTGAATACGGTCGCGTCAGCCCCTTCGTCAAACTCCGCAGGCAAGCTCGGATCAGCTTCCAGATTCCAACCGCCGCAGCCATGGGGGACTTCGGGAAACGACTGGCAAAGTTGCTGCGCCCAGGGGATCTAATCATTGCTGCTGGCGAGTTGGGAGCCGGAAAAACCACCCTCGCACAAGGAATCGGCGCCGGACTGGACGTTGAAGGCTCGGTCATCTCACCTACCTTCGTCATAAGTCGAATTCACCGGGCAAAAGGCTCACGTCCAGGCTTGCTTCATGTTGATGCCTATCGCCTGTCTGGTTGGGAAGAACTGGACGATCTCGACCTGCAAACCGAAGACCTGGTTACCTTTGTGGAATGGGGAACCGCTATTGCCGAGCGACTAGCTGAAGACCGGCTAGAAATCGACATCCAACGCAGCCCAGAATATGCCCTAGAAAGTGATGATGAACCGCGCTGGGTATTCCTGACCCCAATCGGGGAGCGCTGGGACGATCTGAGAGCACAACTGGAGAGCTAATGGCGTTGACTTTGGGGATAGATACCGCCACGGTAGTCTGCGTCGGATTGGCGCAAGATGGCGAAATCTTAGCGAATGCTATCATCGACGATTCCAGAGCGCATGTGGAACAACTGATGCCGTTAGTAAACCAAGTTTTGGCCGACGCTGGCCAAACCCTGTCCCAAATCACCCAGATCGCAGTGGGAACCGGTCCGGGGCCTTTCACCGGCTTACGGGTCGGGGTTGCTGCTGCTATCACTCTCGGCATTGCCTTAGATGTCGAGGTTTTCGGGGTCTGCACCCTTGATGTACTGGCGAGACAGGTCAAGATTGCACAGATTCCCACATTAACGGCAGGTCAAGAAAACGATTACCCGAAATCGTGCTTCGTTGTCGCAACTGACGCGCGGCGGAAGGAAGTGTACTGGGCTACTTACTCCCCCACTTACGCCCGTCTGGAAAATCCTGCCGTAACAAAGCCAACTCAAGTACCACTGCTACCAGTGTGCGGGCCTGCGACGTTGTTGTACCAATTTGAAGGTGGCAACTTTAACGCTGCCTGCGTCCTAGATGCCGGAGTGCTAGCTGCCCATGTCGCGCAGTTTCTACACACCAGTTTGGAACCGCTTTACTTACGCCGCCCAGATGCCGAAGTTCCGACATCGAGAAAGTCAGTGTTACCCAAACCCCGCATCACTGGCCTGAAGTCAGGCCAGCTCGCATGATTCGGCCAGCTCAAAGAACTGACTTGGGCTCCATCATGGCGTTGGAGCAGGAGGCTTTTGAGCCGACGCAACGCTGGAGCGAGCCTTCCTGGCTTGGCGAGCTCACCCAACCAAATCACCGAGTTTTTGTCAGCATTAACCCAGACGTGGATGGAGTTGTCTGCGGTCACATCGTCGCCAACGTTGCAGACCTAAATCGGATCACTGTCGCCAACCGGTCACGCCGAAACGGGATTGGGCGCGAATTGCTGGCTGCGTTCTGCGATTGGGCGCTGGGAGCTGGAGCAGCAAAAATAATGTTGGAAGTAGCTTGCGACAATGTAGCAGCGGGCGAGTTATATCGCAGTTACGGATTTATTAATGTGGGCCTGCGCGCAAACTACTACGGCTGTGGAATCGATGCCTGCGTGATGCAACTTGCGTTAGAAGTCTCCGCCCCTTCGTCATCCTGCGCACTGCGGCTGCGCGCAGTGTCGCAGGATCGATACACCGGTCTACGACCGGCACCGGGCCAGCGGGAGGTGTGAGCCATGAGTGAACCATTAGTACTTGGGATTGAAACTTCCTGTGACGAAACCAGTGTCGGAATCGTACGTGGCCACGAGCTTTTGGCTAACGAAGTCGCCTCATCTGCACCGCAGCATGAGCGATTCGGCGGAGTCGTGCCAGAGATCGCCAGCCGAGCCCACCTACAGGCGCTCGCCCCGACGTTGCGCCGCGCCCTCGCCAGCGCCGACATCGACCTGAGCGAAGTTGACGCCATTGCAGTTACAGCAGGGCCAGGGCTGATGGGTTCACTGGTGGTTGGACTATCCGCTGCAAAGGCGCTGTCAGTGGCTTGCAACAAGCCGCTATACGGGCTGAACCATCTCGTAGGCCATGTGGGGGTTGATCTGCTGGAACATGGGTCACTACCGCAGCCTTGC
>WRJP01000114.1 GCA_009778535.1 Propionibacteriaceae bacterium
TACCGCTGGGATTCCTAACGTGAAGCCGATTGCTCTGGCGCCTTCGGTCACATCGGCAGCTTCAACCAGCGCTTGCGTTTGCGGGTCAGCAACGTTATACACTGCGCTAGCCTGCACCCGCTGGTAAATCTGGCCTTTGTCATAGGCGTAGGCATCAAGCGCCGAAGTAGTCCGTCCTGCCCAAGCAGCCGGATCGGCATACCATTCCAGGTGATCAGGATGCACATTCAGCACTGCCGCTGAATGGAATGAGACCGAGTTAATCCAGTGCAACTGAAAGCTGGACAGCTCAACCGCAAGAACGTCGTAGCTGGTTTCGTCCAACACTGCCTCAGTGATCGGACGTCCAATGTTACCGACAGCCGCCACCTGAAGCCCTGCTGCTTGCAGCATCGCTTCGAGCATATTAACGGTGGTGGTTTTTCCATTCGTGCCGGTGACCGCCAGCATTGGCACGACACGATCTGGTTGCATCAGCCGCCAAGCCAACTCAACTTCGCTCCAGATAGGAATTTCACGGCAGAACGCACCTTGGAGCAGTTCGTTGTCGGGGTGCCAACCTGGCGAAGCAATAACTAAATCTGCATCCGGAAAATCTAATGCCGAAGACCCTGCCCCAAGCCGGATTTGCGCATCCAAGATTTCTAGGATTGTTGCTTTTTCTTGGTTTTGCGACGAGTCGCTATCATCCACGACCAATACTTGCGCCCCAAATTCCAGTAAGGCTGCCGCTGCCGCATACCCCGATGCCCCGATTCCGGCAACAACAACTTTTACCTGCGACCAATCGGATATGCGGTTGAAAGCTGCCAGTGAACCTTTCATCGCAAAATCGTCCACTCAGCGTAGAAAAGCCCAACACCTAACGCTGAACATAATCCTCCTACTATCCAGAACCTAATCACGATCGTCACCTCAGCCCATCCCAGCAACCCAAAATGATGTTGCAGTGGTGCCATCTTGAACAGTCGCTTACCTCCGCTGAGCTTAAAAAAGCCCACCTGCAATGCCACGCTCAACGTGATGACCAAGAAAAGTCCGGCCACAATCAGCATCAGCAATTCAGTTCTAGTCAGAACCGACAAAGCAGCAAAAGCCGCGCCGATGGCTAGTGATCCCGTGTCCCCTAAGAAGATTTTGGCTGGGCTGGCATTCCACCACAAAAAACCAAACAAGGCTCCAGCGAGCGCCAAAGAGACCACCGCCAGATCATAGGGGTCACGCACTTCGTAGCATTGCTGGGAAGTTGCTGACCAGATGCAGGCTTGGTTGTACTGCCAAATATTGATTATTGCGTAGCAGATGAAAACGAACGACGCGGCACCACTCGCCAACCCGTCTAGCCCGTCGGTCAAGTTCACCGCATTCGACCAGGAGATTACGATGAAAGTTATCCAAAGAACGGCAAGCGCCAGCGGTAGTTGCAGCCAACTGATGTCTCGCAGAAATGACACCGCCGTTGATGCAGGTGTCATTCCGCGTTCATTGGGGAAAAAGAACACCAAGATTCCGAAAGCGAGCGCTACCAGGATTTGCAGTCCAAGTTTCGCCTTGGAATGCAATCCCAAGCTGCGGGCTTTGGAGATTTTTATCCAATCGTCTACGAAGCCTACCAATCCCATGCCTACCAGCACTCCCAGCGCAAGCAGTCCGCTTGCAGTAGGAGGTGCCGCTTGAGCGGTGGAACGCATCAACCAGGTAATAAGATGGGCTAGGAAGTATCCCAATACTGTCGCTACTATCACCACGATGCCACCCATCGTGGGAGTACCACGCTTAGTGTGATGCGAGGTGGGACCATCGTCTCGGATGAACTGTCCGTAACCGCGTTTCACCAAGAAGGCTATGGCAAATCTGGTACCGAATAAGGTAACCAATAAAGAGATGCCGCCCGCAATCAGTATGTTAATCATGCCTGCAATGCTCCCAAGCGCTTCACTACGTTCTCCAACGCTATTGCCCGTGATGCTTTTACCAGTACTACGTCGTTTTGGCTGGCAAAAGAATCAACTAATGCTACAGCTTCTTCCGTATTTGCAGCGGCTACCGCGCGGGCTCCGGCGCTCATTGCTCCGGCTACTAACTGATCGCGCTGATCTCCCAACGCAACCAGCAGGTCAATACCAAGCTGAGCGGCAAATTCACCCACCGCATAATGGGCTGCTGGCGTGATCTCACCTAATTCCAACATGTCACCCAGCACCGCTATCAACTTTCCGCCATCTGGGCGTAGCCCAGCTAAGGTACGCAGTCCGGCTCGCATCGAGTCAGGATTTGCGTTGTACGCATCGTTGATGATTGTCAACCCGTTTGGGTTTGAAGACATTTCCATTCGCCACTTTGAACGGACAACCGCTTTGTTCAAAGCTGCGATGGCCGTCTCAAATTCGAGGCCAGCAGTCAAGGCCGCCCCCACCGCAGCTAAAGCATTTGAGATTTGATGTCGCCCAACTACCTGTAGCTTCACATGAGCTTTAGCTTCAACCATGCCGCTTATCTGGACGTTAAAGCTGAAGCGTTGCTGCTCGTCAGCGGTGCAATCTGTCGCATAGAGGCGAAGTGTCCCTACCGTAGGTTCAGCGTGTGCGGAAAATGTCGCGAGTTTGGCAGCAGTCAACTCTTGCATCGCTAGAACGCGGTGATCATCAGCATTGAGCACCGCCCAATTCTGCGCAGCTTGCACTAACTCGCCTTTGCCGCGAGCAACGTCTTCGATAGTTCCAAACTCACTCAGGTGAACTTGCCCGACGTTTAACACAACCGCAGTATCGACGGGGACGATCTGTGCAAGTGCGGCGATGTGGCCAATCCCGCGTGACCCGAATTCTGAAACCAAGAAACGGGTTTTTGAGGTGATCCTCGTGGCAGTGAGTGGAACGCCGATCTCATTGTTAAACGAGCCTACCGGAGCTACTGTCTCCCCATCAGTTTCCAAAATCTGACTCAACAAATCCTTTGTCGAGGTCTTTCCCGACGACCCAGTGACCGCAAGACTCCAGGTCTGTCTTGCCCGCGCCGCCTCGACCAAATATGAAGCCAGATTCGTCAACCCAACCAGCGGGTCGGCAACCACGATCACTGGTATCGGAAGTTCCAGCTCCTGCTTTACCAGAACTGCCGCCGCTCCCCTAGCAATCGCATCAGTGATGAAATTGTGGCCATCTGTCTTTTCTCCGCCTAGCGCAACGAAGATGGCTCCCGGCGTAACCAACCGCGAGTCAATTTCTACAGCAGAACCGACAAGGGTTTCCGGGTCTCCAATCAATTTTCCTTGGCAGGCACTAGCAACCTCCCCGGCGCTGAGAATATCCATCACTGCCCCATCTCGGCAGCACTGCCGTGTGCCCAAAGTTGTGTCGCAACGTCAACATCGTCAAATGGCAGTATCTCATCGCGTACTATCTGCCCGCTTTCATGACCTTTGCCTAAGATAGCAATCCAATCTTCTAGGCGCGCCAAATCCAGTGCCAGCGCTATCGCTTCGCGCCGGTCTCCGCATTCAATCACCTGCGCACCGCTGACTTTCGCTCCCCGTTGCGCCCCGGTCAAGACCTGTGCTCGGATAGACCCAGGATCCTCACTGCGCGGGTTGTCGTCTGTGACAATCACCACATCTGCGTTAAGAGCTGCCACTTGACCCATCGGTTGCCTTTTTTCGCGGTCTCGATCTCCACCGCAACCTAAAACTGCAATCCGGCGAGTTTTTGGCAGCGAACTCAGCGCTTGGGTCACCGTTTCGGGAGTATGTGCAAAATCCACAACCAGATTTGGGGCGCCAGCCCCCAAAGAAACCCGCTGCATTCGACCTGGAATCTGTACCTTTTCCAACCCCGGAAGCGCAGCTTCCAAACTCACCTCAACCTGATCGAACATCGCAGCAGCTAGCAGTGCGTTTTTGACATTGAAATCGCCTAATAGACTCAAAGCAAAGTCGTGAACACCGGTAGGTGTTTTCAATTGCAATCTTCTTCGCCCGTCGTTAGTGTCTGAAAGCGAAGTAATAGTGTAGTCAGCATCGCCTTTGCTGGAAAACGTGACTAAACGAACCTTATTTGCCTGACGAATCTGCTCCGCGAGACAGGCTCCATACGGGTCAGCTATGTTCACCACAGCGCATTGGGTGTACGCGGACGTGAACAACTCGGCTTTGGCCTGAAAGTAGCCCTGTATATCTTGGTGGTAGTCAAAGTGATCGTGACCCAGATTAGTGAAACCCGCCACCTGGAAACCTATTTCAGCGATGCGAGCCTGCGAAATCGCGTGTGATGAAACTTCCATCGCAACTGCATCCGCACCCATAGTGCGCAGCTGAGCCAACAAGTCCTGTAAATCTGGCGATTCTGGAGTGGTAACAGTGCTGCGTTGCATCGTGATTTTCTGGTTTTCAAAGAAAAAACCCATTGTTCCTATGGTTCCCACCCGCCGTCCAACTGCGGCAAGCCCAGCCTCCAACAAAGCTACAGTGCTGGTTTTCCCAGCAGTACCGGTAACTCCCAACATTAAAAGTGCATCGGCAGGGCGGCCATATAATTCAGCAGCAACAGCCGCCATCACCGCCCGCGGGTTCGCAACTGTCAGCACCGGAATGCCAACTTCTCCTGCAAGCTGCGCCCCAGCCACGTCTGTCAATACCGCTATGGCTCCAGCCACCACAGCTTGGGCAATAAAGTTTGCGCCATGCGTGGTAGTTCCAGGGAGTGCGACGTAGAGCCAGCCTGGTTGAACTCGACGCGAATCCAAGGTGACACCACTAATGGAAGGGAGCATTTCGACTACACGCGATGCCGAGACTTCGCTCATCTGGCTCATTCCTCCCTGTCTTAATTCTGAACACCTATCTGACACCCTAGCTAATCTGAGCCCTCACTTCGGAGGAAATATCGGCAGCTTAGGGGATTCCTGCCCTGATGGCCGTACCGCATAGCGTTGTAATGCAAGGCTCATGATGTCTTGATAAACAGGACCGGCAGCTTCTTGGCCAGAAGTTTCGGTTTGAGGATCATCAATCACAATGTAGGTCAACAATTGGGGGTCTTCTATCGGCGCTACCCCAACGACTGAAGAAATAAACCCTTTGTAACAGCGACAGCTATTATCAAATTTCTTTGTGGTTCCTGTCTTGGTTCCGGTGCGATACCCGGGGATGTCGAACACATCAGAGACGGTGTTCACTTGCATGGCTTCCATCAGCGAAAGAACTTGTTCCGCAGCTTCTTCGCTGACTACGCGGTGCGAGGTCTGCGGTGTTAACTCCTCCACATTGCCTTCGGAATCAGTACGATATTGCAGAAGATATGGCTGGTTGTAGACTCCCCCATTCGCAATAGCTGCAATGGCGGCAGCTTCTTGAATTGCCGTCACTGCAACCCCGCTACCTCCAAAAGCTACTCCATCACGGGTATAGTCCGGAAAATCGTTATTCGGGAGAATTCCAACTGATTCACCCGGTAGCCCAATTCCGGTCTTTTGCCCTAGTCCGAATGATTTGTAGTAGTTCAGCAGGGCATTCTTGTCCATCTTGCGCGATAGCAGCACTGTTCCAACATTAGAAGATTTGGCGAAGATTCCGCGCACATAGACATCTACTTTTCCATGCCTCCAAGCATCTCCGATCTGGTAGTTCCCGCTCTTTACGGTAGCCGGCAGTTTTATTACGTCCTCAGGTTTCACGATTCCAGCATCGAACAGTGCGGAAAAAGTCAGCGCTTTCTGCACCGAACCCGGGGTATAAGGATCAGTAATCGCACGGTTCCCAATATCTTCTGGATTGGCGTCTCCCACACGATTAGGGTCAAAACTCGGATAGTTGGCCATTGCCAGCACTGACCCGTCTT
>WRJP01000115.1 GCA_009778535.1 Propionibacteriaceae bacterium
CGAGCATCTGTTGCATCGGGGTTTACGACAAGGACGCACAGCATCACGAGCCATAGGTTACCGCCAGATTATCGCGTATCTTTCCCAAGAAATGACCCAAGAGCAGGCGAAAGAACTAACTGTTACCCGTACCCGTCAATTTTCCCGAAAACAACTGGCCTGGTTCCGACGCGATCCCCGAATCGTTTGGTTTGACGCGGCTGCGACCGCCGAGATAATCGCCTACTGCCAGGGTCAGCTCGTCTGTTAAGCAGGAGCCGCTGAATGACAGGAAGGAGAGGTGTGGCGGCACTAGCGTCTGCACTCAACAAGCGGAACCATGTCAGTGGGAATCGAGTTGGCTCTCAGGACGGGCAACCGGGGAGGGCTGACCAATAGAAACCAGTAAGTCAAGATACCACTGCTGGGAAAGGTCGAAGCGTTTGCCACCCTTGATTCGCGAGAAAGCAATCAGGCTCAACTCGTCGTTGTTCTCCTCGTCATGTCCGATCACTCCAGATTCGCCATTGATAGCAGATTCGACAGCTTTGTCTGCCATCTGCTTGATCAGAGCCTTGTCAAAGTCATTGGCAGCGGCAGAACGCGAATAGTAGCCAGATTTTTGAACTAAGACTTTTTCGGCATTCAGCATTTCGGCGAACTGTTTTCCGAACCACACTCCAGGGTTGATACGTTCTAAGCGAATGTGGCCGAAAGCGTCACGGGCGACTTCCACTCCGGCGCGTTCCATCTCCTCAACTATCTCGGCAACACCAGCGCCTTCGGAAAGGAAAAGATTGACGCAGCCGATTTCATCCATGACTTTCTTTAATCGCACAGCTTCTTTGGGAATATCCACATCAGCTTCTGGAACAAAAACTCCATGCACGTCCCAGGCGCGTGAATCCAATCCGATTTCTGGCAGCCATTCGCTGTCTTTGACCCAAGCGTGATACTTCTCAGCAGTACGCGCAGTGAGCCAGCCGCAGTTGCGTCCCATCACTTCGTGAATGATCAGGATTCGAGTTCCGGCGTTGTGTTCTGCCATCACGTTCTTGGCAAAACGGGCTCCCATTTCGGCGGCGGTGTCGGCTCCAAGTGATTGCTTAATCGGAATGACGTCATTGTCGATCGTCTTCGGTAGCCCAACCACTGTCAGGTCATAGTCGTGTTCGCCAAGATACGCTGCCAAATCGGCAGCCGTGGTGTTGGTATCGTCCCCACCAATGGTGTGCAGAATGCTGACGCCATCGGCGACTAAACGATCTGCCGCGACCTGCAACGGGTCGGCACCTTCGCTGACTAAACCGCGTTTCACCAAGTCGTTGACGTTGGTCAACTTGACTCTGGAGTTACCTATCGGTGAACCACCATATTCATGCAGTAAGGCGGCATTTTTCCGAACCACCTCGCTTACTTGGATATAGTCGCCCTTGAGTAGCCCCTGGTAGCCATTTTTGTAGGCGATTATTTCAAGTGTTGGATCGAGCTCGGTATAACGCGAGATCAATGCGCCGATTGCAGACGACAGGCAGGGAGCGAACCCTCCAGCAGTCAGTAATGCCACTTTTTTAGCCATATGCTATTTCTCCTAAGATTCAAGTTTTCACCGCAAGCCTACCGTGAATAACATCTTGGCTCGCTTCACCAAGCAGATAATTCACCTATATTTAAACGTCCGACTCAAATGGTGTGGGATCGCCAGCACCATATCTCAAAATGGTCACTTCGTCACCGCTCAGATCGACTACCGTCGTGGCTTCAATTCCACATTCACCGCAATCAATGACAGCATCAAGTTCAGTGCCAATTTCGTCATTGACTACCCAGCCTTCGGTCAACGGGGTTTGACTACCAGGAAGAATCAAGGTACTAGACGAAATCGGTTCACCCATGGCTTGCAGCAAGGCAAGGGTGACGTTATGCCTGGGAATCCGCACCCCAACAGTCTTGGTCTTGGGTTGGAGCATCGCTTTCGGAGCTTCGCGGCTGGCTTTAAGTATGAAAGTGTACTGACCGGGGGTTGCGGCTTTCACAGCTCGAAAAACATCGTTGTTCATCTCGACATACTTGCCAAGCTGGGCGAAATTACTGCATACCAATGTGAAGTGGTGCTTGCTATCCAACTCTCGAATAGCGCGGATTCTATCCAAACCTTCGCGGTTGCCGAGAGCACAACCCAGCGCAAAGCTGGAATCTGTAGGGTATGCGATCAATCCGCCACTGCGCAGCAAGTCAACTAGCTGCGTAATTGCCCGTGGCTGTGGGTCTTGTGGGTGAATGTCGAAATATCTGGCCATGCGTTAATTGTACGTGCTTGCGGCGCTCAGTAACGCTACAGTTATTACCCCTAACGCACGATTTTTACTTAGGAGTTCATAGTGGCTTTGAGTGTGGCCGAAGTTTCCCAACTTGGCGAGTTGGCCAAGATTGCATTAACACCTGCCGAAATAGAGCAATTCGCTGTGGAGCTGAATGCGGTCTTGGAGCGTGTAGTTGAGGTTTCAAACGTTAACCCAGACATCCCAGCTACCTATCATCCGCTAGCCACCAGTAACGTCTTTCGGCCAGATGAGGTTGAGATTTCAACTGCTAGCAAGTTGGTGTTAGCGGCTGCTCCAGCGGTCGAAGAAGATCGTTTTCGAGTTTCGAGGATTTTGGGGGAGGAAGCATGAAGCTTCAAGCGCCAGAAAATGAACTCCTAACCAAGTCCGCTGCGCAGCTAGCTGCGTTGATAAAAGCAGGCGAGGTGAGTTCAAGAGAGGTCGTAGCAGCACATTTACAACGCATTGCTGACGTAGAGCCGCAGGTACACGCCTTTTTAAGTGTGGATGCCGAGCGAGCCTTAGCTGCTGCTGATCGGGTGGATGCCAAACGTATGAACTCCGAACCACTTGGGTCTTTGGCCGGAGTGCCGTTAGCAATGAAGGACAATTACGCCTATCAAGGGCTACCTTGCACTTGCGGCTCCCGGATGCTCGAAGGCTGGTACCCGCCCTACGATGCAACCGTCACGAAACGACTGTTGGAAAACGACATCATAATCTTGGGGAAAACCAATCTTGACGAGTTTGCTATGGGTTCAGCTACCGAGAACTCTGCATTCGGCGTAACCTGCAACCCGCACGACCTAGAGCGCATCCCTGGCGGGTCAGGCGGCGGGTCTGCGGCTAGCCTTGCCGCATTCGAGGCACCACTGGCGGTTGGCTCTGACACTGGAGGGTCAATACGCCAGCCAGCATCGGTAACTGGCACCATCGGAATCAAACCAACCTATGGCGGCATCTCGCGTTTCGGAATAGTAGCTTTGGCTTCCAGTCTGGATGCTCCTGGGCCTTGCGCAAGAACGGTTATGGATGCGGCATTGCTGCATCAGACAATGGCCGGATATGACCGGCTAGATTCGGTGTCGATCAACGCGCCTATTCCTGCGGCCCAGGCGGCTGCTAGCAATCCCGATCTGCGGGGATTGAAGCTCGGGGTGGTGAAAGAATTCACTGGCGAGTGGTTCCAATCTGGCGTCATGGGTCAATTTGACCAAGCATTGACGCACCTTGTTGCTCAAGGTGCTGAAATTGTGGAAGTTTCTTGTCCACATTTTGAAGTTGCCATGGGGGCTAACTTCCTGATCATGGCCGCTGAAATCTCATCCAATATGGCTAAATTCGATGCAGTTCGTTACGGGTTACGCAGTGGTGACGACGGGCAGCATTCGGCGCAGCAGGTAACCAGTCTTTCGCGCGGGGCAGGTTTTGGTGCTGAAGTCAAGCGTCGCATCCTGCTGGGAACACATGCATTGAGCACTGGCCACTACGAGGCGCTCTACGGCTCGGCTCTCAAAGTTCGCACCCTCGTAATACAAGACTTCGATGCTGCCTTCAGCAAAGTTGATGTGCTAGTTTCGCCAACCTCACCAGTGACCGCCTGGAAGATAGGCGAGCGCAGCGCTGACCCATTGACTACTCATCATGCTGATCTGTGTACCGTGCCGTCCAATCTGGCCGGAAACTGTGCGGGGTCATTCCCAATCGGAGTCAGTGCGGACGACGGGCTACCCGTCGGTTTTCAAGTTATCGCACCAGCTATGGGTGACGCTCTGCTTTATCGGGTGGGAGCTGGATTGGAAAATGCTTTTGGTGTGACCGGGGAGGTGTTGTGATGAGCCTTGAACTCATGGATTACGACGAAGTGCTGGAAAAATACGACCCAATTTTCGGGTTGGAAGTCCACGTTGAGTTGAATACTGCTACCAAAATGTTCTGTAGCTGCCCAAACGCTTTTGGGGCTGACCCAAATCAGAACACCTGCCCGATTTGTCTGGGACTGCCTGGCACGTTACCAGTTTTGAATCAGCAGGGGGTCGAATCTGCCATCAAGGTCGGGTTGGCGCTGGGATGCGAGATTGCTTCGGAATGCCAATTCGCTCGCAAGCATTATTTTTATGCGGATTTGTCGAAGAATTACCAAATCTCCCAATCGGACACCCCAATCGCATTTAACGGTCAAGTTGAGGTGGATGTTGACGGGGAAGTTTTCGTCATTGCGATTGAACGCGCGCACATGGAGGAAGACGCTGGCAAACTCGTACACATCGGGGCTACCGGACGGATTCACGATGCCGAATACTCGCTGGTTGACGATAATCGCGCTGGCACCCCGTTGGTTGAAATCGTAACGAAACCAGTTTTTGGAGCCGGAGCGAAAACTCCGCAAGTAGCGCGGGCGTATGTGGGACTTCTGCGCGACATGCTGAAGGAGTTGGGAGTTTCGGACGTACGGATGGAGCAAGGGAGTTTACGTTGTGACGCGAATGTTTCGCTGGTGCCGCGTGGGGTCGCTGGGTTGGGTACTCGCACTGAGACGAAGAACATCAACTCGCTGCGTTCAATCGAAAATGCGCTGCGCTATGAGATTCGTCGTCATGGCACCATCTTGGCGGCTGGCGAGCAGGTGAAGCAAGAGACGCGGCATTGGCATGAAGAAGGGTTTACTTCCCCGGGACGCTCCAAAGAAACAGCGGACGATTATCGTTACTTCATTGATCCCGATCTGGTACCGGTTGTTCCCGACCCAGCTTGGGTCCAGGAGCTTCGAGCTCAAATTCCGCAGTCTCCCACGCTGCGACGAAAGCAACTGCAAGAAGCCTGGGGCTTCTCCGATTTGGAGTTACGAGATGTCGTCAATGCTGGGGCTCTAGCGCTGATTGAAGCAACTGTGGCTGCTGGCTGCACTCCGACTGCCGCACGTAAATGGTGGATGACCGAGTTGGCCAGGCGCGCAAACCAAAATGGTTGTGGACTGGACGAGTTAGCAATCACTCCAGCGCAAGTAGCGCAATTGCAGGGTCTACTTGATGCTGGGGTCATTAACGACACCATCGCACGTAAAGTAATCGATGCTGTGTTAATGGCCGAGGGTGACCCGCAAGCGATAGTCGCTGCTAAGGGCTGGGTCTTGACCGATGACGACGATGCGCTGAATGCAGCACTCGCAAAGGTGATTGCCGCCAATGCTGACGCTGTGGCCAAAATTAAAGATGGCAAGACCCAAGCTATCGGGGTTCTCATCGGAGCCGTGATGCGCGAAATGAAAGGGCAAGCCGACGCAGCGAAAATTCGGGACTTGATTTTGGCAACTATCGAATAAATTGTATCGGTTTTAAGATCAGATTATGTTAACCCAGAAATGAAATCCTGGGTTAACTTTTCTCCTCTCTTGTCATCCTTTCACTCCATGCAACATGATAAAGAGGAGCCCTTGTTACCTGGCTTGGGTCATTTTAGTGTGTACTTGGCTGGGGGTTTTTGGTATGGCTT
>WRJP01000116.1 GCA_009778535.1 Propionibacteriaceae bacterium
CTCCAGTGATAACTGCGATGGCTGACCAACAAACGGTCGTTGCAGGGAAGGTCGAGATCGGCGCCACGATGCGACTGGGTGAATATCCGGCAAAATTAGTGCCAGATTCCATCGTTGCTGAAGTTTATGGCACCACAGACGTGTCCGAGCGGCATCGCCATCGCTACGAGGTGAATGGCAGCTATCGCGAGGTGCTGGAAAAGGTGGGGTTACACGTTTCGGGAACCTCTCCCGATGGTCAGCTAATCGAGTTTGTGGAATTAGATCGCAGCCAGCATCCTTTCTTCGTCGCAACCCAATCGCATCCCGAACTCAAGTCGCGCCCTACTCAGCCGCACCCGCTATTTACGGCCTTGATCAAAGCTGCCTTAGAGCGTAAGCAGCCAACCAGAGAGCCGGTTGCTAAGACATAACGGTCTTTTGAGTTAGCATTTGAGGTTTCGCAAGCCAACGAAAGGGACGCAATGAGTGGGTCAAGACGCATCCTGAACCCAGCAGAGTTGACTGACCAGCCTGCCACCTGGCCGATTGCACACCGAAAACAGTTGGGGATTGGCGCTATCGCGACCTTTGTGAATGACACCGTAGTAACCCCAGACGGCAAAACCATCGAACGCCAATTCACCATCCATCCCGGGGCTGTGGGCATAATCGCCTGGAATGACGCAGATCAGATCGCAGTAGTGAAGCAGTATCGACATCCGATCGGCTATGAGTTGATCGAACCCCCAGCCGGACTACTCGACCAAGATAATGAGGACTTTCTTACCGGCGCGCAACGCGAACTAGCTGAAGAAGCAGGTTTGGCCGCCGGGCGCTGGCGCATCCTTGTTGATGTTTTCGCTTCACCAGGTGCTGGCGAAGAGTCGGTACGCATCTATCTGGCGACAGAACTCACCGAAACTGCTGCACCTGACGGATTTAAAGCTGATGCCGAAGAATCTGCGATGGAAGTATGTTGGGCTGCTCGCGCTCAGCTAGTAGACGCGATTTTCGCTGGCAAGATACAGAATCCCACAATGGTCACCGGCATTCTCGCCCTAGAGACAGCACGAAACAACCGGCGTCTGGAGCAGCTGCGAGCTGCCGATTCGGTATGGGAAGCGCGCGCAGTGAAGGCCGAACGCGTCAATCAGGCTCATTGAGAGCTTGCCGTGTTGCAGCGACTGATTCAAACCTACCTCAACTATCTAGCCGTGGAACGGGGTGCATCAGAGCACACACTTTCTAACTACCGCAGAGATTTAGCGCGTTATGCCGCATTTTTGACCCAGCACGGAATCGACGACATCGCAGCGGTCAGCGCGCAGGACATCTCAGCCTTCGGAGTCTCGCTGCACGTCGGCGATGAGGAGCACGGTCAATTAGCTCCGTCCAGCGCGACTCGAACCCTAGTTGCAGTACGCAGTCTGCACCGTTTCGCATTAAACGAAGATCAGGTAACGACTGATGTTTCCGCCAACTTAACGCTTCCAAAACAGGGCACGAGGCTTCCCAAGGCACTGGGGATTTCACAAGTGCAGGCCATTTTGAATGTCCCTGACCGAGAAAGTGTTGCTGGTCTGCGCGACGGGGCACTGTTTGAGCTTTTATACGGAACCGGAGCCCGAATATCGGAAGCGCTCGGGCTGGATGTTGATGATTTCAATAACGCGAGGGATTCAGGGGTTTTCCGGTTTTTCGGAAAAGGCCGAAAAGAACGTATCGTCCCGCTAGGTTCTTATGCACAAGCTGCGATTGATGCCTGGCTAGTTCGCGGTCGTCCGACTTGGGCTGCCAAAGCAAAACGCGCCACGCCTGCGCTGTTGTTGAACAAATTCGGGAATCGGCTTTCGCGCCAAAGTGCCTGGCAGTTGCTGCGCACTGCCGCCCAAACTGCCGGTATCACTGCCGAAATCAGTCCGCATACCCTGCGGCATTCGTTCGCTACCCATCTGCTGGATGGCGGTGCAGATGTACGCGTCGTGCAAGAACTCCTCGGCCATGCCTCAGTAACGACGACACAGCTTTATACCCTGGTCACAGTCGATCACCTGCGTGAAGTATTCCAGGCTTCACATCCGCGTGCCGGGTCGTAATCGGTACGAACGTAATCTTGCTAAACTCAACAGGTGAGCAAGACCAAAGAACGCGAAACCCTATTCGAGATTTCAGACGATACCAGCGGCCAAGATTTTCCCCAGCCGCTGCCCCCAGACCCCAATAAACCCAAGAACGCATTGATAATCGCCCTATGCAATCAAAAGGGTGGGGTTGGGAAAACCACATCGACAATCAATCTGGGTGCGGCGTTAGCGGAGACTGGACGTAAAGTGCTGCTCGTGGACTTTGACCCCCAGGGTTCGCTTTCGGTCGGATTGGGGGCGAATCCGCATACTTTGGAGACGACCGTCTATAACCTGCTTGTTGGTCATGATGTGCATATTTCCGATGTGATTACCGGCACCAAAGTCGAAAATCTTGACCTGCTTCCCAGCAACATCGATCTAGCTGCTGCCGAGATACAACTAGTTACCGAAGTTGCCAGGGAGCAGAGTCTGAGCCGGGTACTTGAGCAGGTACGTGACCAGTACGACATGATCTTGATTGACTGTGCCCCCTCGTTGGGTTTGCTCACGATCAACGCGTTGACTGTCGCAGATAAGGTGATTATTCCGCTGGAATGCGAATTCTTCGCACTGCGCGGCGTGGCACTGCTGACTGACACCATTGAGCGGGTGCAGTCACGATTGAATCCGAAGTTGGAGATTTTGGGAATCGTGGGAACCATGTATGACGCTCGTACCGTTCATAGTAGGGAAGTATTGGAACGGGTGGAGCAGGCTTTTGGTGACATCGTGTTCAAATCGGTGATTAGGCGAACGATCATGTTCCCAGAAACTACGGTCGCTGGTGAGCCGATCACCACCTACGCTTCTTCTTCAACCGGGGCAGATTCCTATCGCAGTTTGGCCAAGGAGGTGCTGGCCAGATGCCCGGCGGCGTGAGACGTACCCGTAAACCTACATTCCGAGTTAGTAACTGATGAGCGTTTTTACTCCAGAACTGGAGTTGAATCCTTCGGGTTTCAATGTGCAACTGACGAACTTCAGCGGACCTTTTGATCTGCTGTTGCAGTTGATCGCCAAACATCAGTTGGACATCACTGAGGTTGCGTTATCTGTAGTAACCGATGAGTTCATTTCACATATAAAGGCATTACAGACCGCTGGTGATGCCAGTTTGGACAAAACTAGTCAGTTTTTGGTGGTGGCCGCTACTTTGCTTGATCTCAAAACGGCGCGGTTGTTGCCGCAGGGTGAGGTCGAAGACCCTGAAGATCTGGCTTTGCTAGAGGCCAGGGATTTACTGTTCGCTAGGTTGTTGCAGTATCGAGCTTTCAAGCAGGTCAGCGGTTGGATTAGCCAACGGCTTCAAGAGCAGTCGCTGCGCTATCCGCGTCCTGGTGGGTTGGAGGAGCGGTTTGCCAAAATTTTGCCTGAAGTTGATTTGAGTGGATTGGCTGACCAGTTGGCATATTTGGCTGCGCGAGCTATCACGGTGAAGGAGCCAGCAGTCGTCTCAATGGCGCATTTACATATCCAAAAAGTGAGTGTGCCGCAGCAAATGGCGATAATCACTAAAAAGCTGCAAGCTCAGGCCAGGCTCACCTTCCGTGACCTGATTGCTGATGCGCCAGATCGTCTGGTGATTGTGGGCAGGTTTTTGGCGCTGTTGGAATTGTTTCGTTCGCAAATTGTCAGTTTTGAACAGTTAGAGCCACTGGGAGAGTTGACTGTCCACTGGCAGGGTGTGGATGTGGACTTGTCCGCAGTGGCCGATGAATACGATCAAGTCAAGGAGTGAACCGTGATTGATGATGCTGAACTGTTACCGGCGTCCGATTGGTTATCGGGCGCGTTGGAAGCCTTATTGTTGCTAGCCACCGAACCGATAGCTGGGGAAGAATTAGCCCAAGCCGTTGCTGTGCCCCTAGCTGATGTGGAAGCGACGCTGTCACAATTGCAGACGTTTTATACCCAGACGAATCGCGGGTTTGAGTTGCGGCGGATCGGAGCCGGTTGGCGTTACTACACCAAGGATGAGTATGCCGAGTTGATCAGCGGTTGGCTGCTGGAAGGACAACAAGCGAAACTGTCGCAGGCGGCGTTGGAGACCTTGGCTGTGGTGGCGTATTTGCAGCCGATTTCGCGGGGTCGGGTTTCGGCGGTGCGCGGAGTGAATGTCGATGGTGTGATGCGTACCCTTGCGGCGCGTGATCTCATCACTGAAGTTGCCCAAGATGAGCAGACCGGAGCGCGGCTGTTTGCAACCACTGCAACCTTTTTGGAAAAACTAGGGCTGACCAGCCTGGACGAACTGCCGCCGATGGCACCGTATCTTCCCGATGCGGTTGCCTTAGAAGCGGAGTTGGCACAGGCCAGCGCAGCGTTGCCAGGCAAAGACGGCGTTGCACAGCCAGATTCGACCGCTGCTGATGTCTGAACCCATTAGGCTGCAAAAAGCGTTGGCGCAGGCCGGAATTGCCTCGCGTCGGATGAGTGAAATATTGATTGAAGCCGGAAGGGTTCAAGTCAACGGGCAGCAAGTCGTTTCGCAGGGAACCAGGGTTGACCCAACAACTGATGTGATAAAGGTTGACGGAAAGCGCATCCCGCCGCTACGCCCACATCGGTATCTGGTACTAAACAAGCCGCTAGGGGTTATTTCTAGCATGGGTGATGCGCGCGGACGTCCCAATGTCGCGGACTATTTGAACGCTGAAAGCGACAGTGGCATTTTTCACGTTGGACGCCTCGATGCTGACACCGAAGGGTTACTGCTGCTGACTAATGACGGCGAGTTTGGCAAGCGGATGACGCACCCTTCGTATGAAGTTCCGAAAACCTACCTGGTTCAAGTGCGCGGCGAGTTAGCCAACCGCAGTCTGGGGATGCTGCTCAAAGGCATCGAATTGGACGACGGTGTAATCAAAGCCGATGCCGCGAAGATCGTTGACCGGTTCCGCGACCGTACCCTGATCCAAGTGGTGCTGCATTCGGGTAGGAATCGCATAGTACGCCGGATGTTCGACGCCCTCGGACATCCAGTGACCCAGTTGTTCCGCACCGCTATTGGCGAGGTGCGTATCGGAAAACTCGCCTCCGGAGGACTTCGGGAACTCAAACCCGCTGAGCTCGCCTCCCTTTTCGACCTAGTGGGTATGTAGCCACCCCAGTCCCTCTCTCCCGCTGGTTGAGTGCAAACCATAGGTTTGCGTATCGAAACCAGCGTCGGCGTATCGAAATGCGAAGCAGGTTGAGTGTCGGCCACAGGCCGATGTATCGAAACTGCGAAGCAGGTTGAGTGTCGGCCACAGGCCGATGTATCGAAACCCAGAACCAGATCGAGTAGGCCGAAGGCCGTATCGAAATACCGAAGGTGGTTGAGTGCCGACGTTAGCGTCGGTGTATCGAAACCCCCAAGATGACCACACGAGACTTTGCTTCCCCTCGTGGTCGATACGGAGCCCATAGCTCCTACTCAACTAGCAAGATATGTGACTAAATCAGATTCCTTTTCACCTCATACATAAATGCGTTCATTTGGCTTTAACTGTCACTTTGAAAGATTTAGCTGCACCTGCCACAGTACCGTTATAAGGAGTAACAGTGATCGTCCGGTTACCAGCTGCCATCTTGTCATTACGAATAGTCCAAGTCCTGACAGAACCAGAAGTAGAAACCGAAGCCGTAGTAGAAGCACCCCATCTAGCAGGAGACAACACCCCACTACTGGTCACCGTATAAGTC
>WRJP01000117.1 GCA_009778535.1 Propionibacteriaceae bacterium
GTCGATGGTTCGAGCATATGCGACTATCGCCGCGCGCGGAATGCGCTGCGACCCGATCATCATCTCCGAAATCACGGACGTGTACGGCACCGTATATCCAACACCTAGCGCGAATTGCGAGCAGGTGATCCCAAAGACGCTGGCTGATTCAGTCGCTCACTTGTTCAAACAGTCTTACAGCGGTACCTCCGCTCCGGCGAAGGTCAGCGGAATTGAGATGGCTGGCAAGACTGGAACTGTGAGCAAGAATAAGGCGATCTGGCAGGTTTCCACGAACCCTTCACTGACGGTGGCTGCCGTCATTTCCTACGACTCAAATCCACAGTTCAGGGATTTCTATAAGGGACGCAAAAATAATTATTTGGGAGGCGTAAAAGTCCATGGTAGGCGGCTTGAACCCAATTCTGGGCGCGAGACCGGAGGATTGTTAGTCAAGCCAGTCTTTACTAAGGCTATGGAGACCCGAACGAAGGCGAAATTCCACGCCCCCGATCAGGGAATTTTGCGAGGCGACTACCAGGGAGTGCCGAGTTGCACTGGTCAATCAGTCGCCGGTTGCAAGAAAGTGTTGGAGAGCGCAGGGTTGCGCTGGTATGAAGAAAAAGTTGATTCCGACATTCCAAAGGGCGGAGTCGTCGGGCTATCGCCATCAGACAAAGCTCCCAAGGGTTCGGGTATCAGCATATTAGTTTCCAACGGCCCGCCTCCTCCGCCACCGACACCAACGCCGCCGCCATTCCCCACGCCGACGCCATTTCCGAGTAACCCCAGCCCATAGGGATGACATTTGACTAAGTGGTTCAAGCGAATCGTCACCGTAGCTGCGGGCTGTTTCGCATATGGAGTGTTTATTGAACGCGATGCCTTTAAGGTGCGCAGAGTTAGCGTTCCCATATTGCCGGATGGGGCTAGCGACATTCGGATTTTGCACTTCTCAGATTTACATCTGTTGAAGACCAACCGATCTCGCATTAAATTCATAGCAACTTTGGCAGGTCTTGAGCCTGATTTGGTTGTAGGTACCGGGGATTTCATCGCCGAACCAGATGCCGTTCCTGCTTTGACGCGCGCGCTGGGAAGGTTGATTGACGTGCCAGGAGTTTTCGTGCTGGGTTCGGCGGACTATGAAATGCCAACCTTCAGAAATCCGTTCTCCTATCTGAGGAGTACCACGACTCGGGAAAGAACGAAGACCGAAAGCTCGAATTTCAGCGAAGAACTCACTGCCGCTCTTAGTGCCGGAGCTTGGGAGAATGTGGCCGACCGCAGAGTCGAGATTGCGGTACAAGGAAGTCGTTTGGAATTCCGCGGTACCGACGATGCCCACCTAGCACTCGACAATTACGAAAATGTCGCTGGCCGGGCAGCAGCAGGGGTCATTCCCATCGGAGTGACGCATGCCCCATATGAGCGGGTACTGAAAGCTATGGCCAGCGACCGGCTTCGGCTGGTCTTTGCTGGGCATACTCACGGCGGACAGGTTTGTGTGCCGTTCTATGGGGCGTTGACCACAAACTGCGATCTCAACCCGAAATATGCCAAGGGACTGTCGCGGCTTCGTGGTGGCAGCAACGCCAGCTACCTGCACGTCAGCGCAGGACTTGGCACGTCTCCAACTGCTGCGTTCCGGTTTGCCTGTCCTCCGGAAGTGTCCTTGGTGACGTTGACGGCGAAAACACGAAAGAATCAGCACAGATAGCGTTCAGTAGGTGTTAGATTCCCAGGCAGATATAGCGGCAAAAGCCCATGCAGTGCTAGCCATATTGCTGGATTTGTATCCAAGTGCCCATTGTGAGCTGGATTACGACACCCCGTTTCAACTGCTGGTAGCGACAATTCTTTCGGCACAGTCAACCGATGTGCGAGTGAATCAGACGACCAAGGAACTATTTCGGAAATATCCGGACGCTCTAGCGCTTTCTGTGGCACAGCGCAGCGATTTGGAGACCTTGATACGTCCAGTCGGTTTCTTCCGCATGAAAGCCGATTTTCTTATGCAGGCGAGTCAGTTACTCGTGCAGGAATATGACGGCGAAGTGCCGTCTACATTGGCCGAGCTTGTCGAGTTGCCTGGAGTGGGGCGTAAGACTGCCAACGTTGTGCTCAATGAGGTGTTCGGAGTGCCTGGTTTGACAGTTGACACCCATTTCACTCGCCTGTCACGTAGGTTCGGTTGGACTACGCAAACTAATCCGAATCTCATCGAGTCCGAAGTTGGGGAACTCTTTGAACCTTCGGAGTACAACCTAGTGAACCATGCGTTGATTTGGCATGGACGCCGCCGCTGTTACGCCCGAAAACCTGCCTGCGGTGCCTGCCGGGTTGCCGAACTCTGCCCTTGGTTTGGCGAAGGTTCAGCTGACCCAGACATAGCCACCACTGAGGTCAGACCCCAAACTGCTAGTTGACCTATGGCTCCAGCGATTCTTGAAGGGCAATCTGGGTGTGGTTTGCTGCGGGTTTTGACCCAATAGCTTTGGTGCTAGTTCCCACCGCGCTACGCATCGTCTCAACAGATTGGCTTACCGATTCCTTGGTCTGAGTAGGAGGCGTAACTCCAATTTTATTTTTTCCCAGAACCGCAAGAATCGCGGCGACCAGCAGCAACAGCACTGCAATACTCACGAAACCTAGGAGCAGTGCTACTAGCAGTTGCAATCCCAGCGTCAGATAGAGTGCCGATATTCCGAACCCTGCGGCAATAAAAAGCAGTATTGATGCAGAAAAAGCCAGGTATCCTGCGCCGCCGAACAGCCCGACGCCGACCCCTGTCGCCTTGAGTTGGGGCAGCAATTCGGCTTTTGCTAACGCCACTTCGCCGCGAACGATCGCGGTAATGTCCGCTTTGACATTCTTTATGATCTCACCAACATTGTTCTGATCAGCCATGAAACCACCCTACATCGGCTGTGATGTTTTTGGACATGTCTTTGGAGATTATCCAAAACTGATACTAAACCCTGCCTCGTTCTTTGGTTTTTTTGGGCGTGAGCCAAATGCATTCACGGCTGCCCGTGCGCAGGTGATTTGGTAGGGGAGCATCAAGGTGTTCCCCCTGACGATTCCATTGTAGAGATCGCTGACTTCTGCGTTCAGTTTAGTTCGGTGGAGTTCATCCATTTCACGGACTTTTGGATTTGCATTGATTTGTTTCAGTAAGTCGGTGATGAGAATTGGAATCCAGAGTCGAAACTGCTTGGTCTGTAGCTTTTTGAAGTAGGGGTTAGACGCGACAGAATTAAGCCGTTCCATGCTATCTTGGGCACTCATCGCAGTCGGGTCGACTCGGCGAATGATTGCACCAAGCCGTCGCACCCACGGGACGGTGTCGTCCCTAGCGATGTTGTGGGATACGAACTGGCCATTTGGGGAAAGCACCCTGGCAATTTCATACAGCGCATCGGGTTCACAGCACTCTGAGGTTGGCCCAGTACTAACCACTGCTTGAAATCGGCCAGAATCGAAGGGCAGCTTCTGCACGTCTGCGCCGATGCAGGTGAGTTTCGGTAGCTTGGTTTTTACTTCCTGTAACTTCGTTGGATCAGGGTCTACCAACACCAGTTGGCGTGACTTCGCGGTCAAGACTCGCACCAGCGCTGTGCTGGCCTTTCCGATAGCAAGGATTTGTGAACTATCTTCCGGAATCATCCAACTCAGCGCCTCTTGCGGGAAGGCACTACTGGTCACCCTTCGATCTTATGCCGTGCTCTCCGGTTTTTAGCTGATTGCCACCCGAGTCCTGCCGATTGACGCTGCCCAGGGGTTATTCCTCAATTTGTCATCCTGTCGCACTGCGTAGCAGTGTCGCAGGAAAGCCTCAGAGTTTGAAACGCGGGAATGCCGCTGCGCCAGCATAGCGGGCAGCGTCGTCCAAATCTTCTTCGATGCGCAGCAACTGGTTGTATTTGGCGACCCGTTCGGAACGCGCCGGAGCGCCGGACTTGATCTGACCGCAGCCCAGAGCGACCGCCAGATCAGCGATGGTGACGTCCTCAGTTTCACCGCTGCGATGGCTCATCATCGTCGCATAGCCGTTGCGATGTGCCAAGGTGACAGCGTCAATGGTCTCAGTGAGCGAACCGATCTGATTGACCTTCACCAGTAACGCATTTGCAGACTTGGCATCAATGCCACGCTGTAGCCTGGCGACATTAGTAACGAAGAAATCGTCGCCTACTAACTGCACTTTGTCGCCTAACGCTCTGGTAATCTGCGCCCAACCTACCCAGTCTTCCTCGTCGAGCGGGTCTTCTATAGACACTAGCGGATAGTTCCCAACCAGCGTCTCGTAGTATTCGATCATTTGGGCAGAGGTGCGCAACTCGCCTTCAAACCGATATTTGCCTTCTTCGCAAAACTCTGAACTCGCAACGTCCAGTGCCAAGGCGACATCTTGACCAGGTTGATAGCCCGCACGTTTGATCGCATCAACAATCAACTCCAATGCCGCAACATTAGATTCGAGATTCGGAGCAAAACCGCCCTCGTCACCCAGACCTGTAGACAGTCCACGTTCCTTGAGTACCGCTTTCAAGCTGTGGTACACCCCAGCGCCAATTTCTAGCGCTTCAGCGAACGAGGCGGCTCCAATCGGGGCAATCATGAACTCTTGAATGTCAACATTGGAATCGGCGTGCGACCCACCGTTGAGGATATTCATCATAGGAACCGGCAGCACATTCGCCGTCGGGCCGCCCAAATAACGGTAAAGCGGAAGGTCGGCGGAGTCCGCAGCGGCATGGGCTGCGGCCAACGAAACTCCCAAAATCGCGTTAGCGCCCAACTTTGCCTTGTTTGGGGTGCCGTCCAGTTCGATCATGGCTTGGTCAAGGAGACGCTGTTGATCTGCTTCCATGCCCAGCACCTCAGGAGTGATCTGCTCGATAACATTTTCTATGGCTTTGAGCACACCTTTTCCGCCGTATTGGGTCGGGTCATCGTCACGCAATTCGACTGCTTCAAATGCGCCGGTTGAAGCTCCGGACGGAACCGCAGCGCGTCCCTGTGCGCCGTCGTCGAGGATTACTTCTACCTCTATAGTTGGGTTCCCGCGGGAATCCATGATCTGTCTGGCGTCTATGAAATCTATGCTTGCCACTTCGATACCTTTCAAACGATTATGTACGGTTACAGCCTAGCTATCTTCTAAAACTATTGCGCCCCGTCCCGCGTTAAGGAATGAAGAAACCTTAACACCGTTTTATGGGATGTCATCGACGTGATACTTGCTCTGCTACCGTTAGGGCATGGCTAGTACGCCGACTGCCTATCCGCAAGTTCCGGCACCCAAAAATCCCGCCCCTCACTTCGTCGAGCCAACGCAACCACGCCCACCAACGGTGCCATATCGCAGAACAAATCTCCCCCCACAAATTAAGCAGCCCCACAAACAATCGAAAGCAGCTCCCAGCATTTGCGTCGCCATCCTAACGATGGTGATGATCTGCGCAACGGCTCTGCTTGGCCGCCCCTCGCTCCATACCGAAGGCGCATTCAGCTGGTTCCCCGCCGACGGCTACCACTCGCGTCTTGCACAATCAGCCAACTCCGACATCTGGACATTGGAGTGGACGCGCCCAAGCCTTTATGGTCTTGGATACTCCGCTTTCGTCGCGCTCCGCCCTTGGTATGAGAACGCAGAAACGAGTTGGATTACCGATCAGTACGCGCGCTTACACACCATGCAAACTGGTTCAGACGGAATAGCAAACAGACTCGTCGATACGTTATGGCGATTGGACACCGCAGGTGCAAAAGCAGAAGTTGAG
>WRJP01000118.1 GCA_009778535.1 Propionibacteriaceae bacterium
TTTCTTGTAAGCCTTTACGCCAATACGATCACCTTGAATGTGCTTAGCTGGGGGATAGCCATTCTTGGCGCAGGGTGGGCATTCCTCGCTTTCGATGCTTGGCGGATTGCCAATCCGGCCGTTATGAGTGGCGTTGGCAGGATCGTTTCTGGAGTGATTACTTTTGCCGTGGTGTTTGCGCTTTGTTTTGGGGCTTTTAACGGACGAACTATTTTTGCCGCACAAGCTGGATTGGTAGATACGGTATTCACCGGAGAGAAAAAAGCGGAAGTTGTCGATGGTCGCTACAACATTTTGCTGCTTGGTTCAGATTCTGCTACTGATCGAGATGGAGCCAGGATGGACACAATCATGGTGGCCTCTCTTGATGCTGCAACGGGTCGTACCATCTTGTTTGGACTCCCCAGAAATATGCAACGCGTACCGTTTCCCAAAACATCACCGCTGAACTCCAAATATCCGAACGGGTATTGGTGCCAATCACAGGAATGTATGTTGAATGCGGTATATACCGAGGCAGAAAGTAATGCCAAGCTGTTTGCTGGCGTAAAGAACCCGGGTATTGAGGCCACCAGAGGTGCCGTGAGTGAAGTATTGGGTCTGGAAATTCACTATTGGGCGATCGTGGACATGGCAGGGTTTGAGAAGTTGATAGATGCTGTTGGCGGAATCCGGCTAGACATTGGGAAACGAATTCCGATGGGTTCGGAAAAAGGACGAAGGGGAGTGTTTGGTTGGATTGAGCCGGGGAAGAATGTTCTTCTTGATGGCAAAAATGCGTTGTGGTTCGCACGTTCCAGGGAGTATTCATCTGACTATGAGCGTATGGAGCGACAGAAGTGTGTGATGAATGCCATGTTAAAACAACTCAGTCCAACTACTGTCTTAACCAAGTTTGAAGCTATCGCAGACGCGGGTAAGCATGTCGCAGCTACCGATATGCCTGCATCAGAGATTGCTAACATGCTTGATCTTGGACTGAAAATGCAGAGACTTCCAATGGCATCGGTCAGCTTTGTGCCGCCGCTGATTCAGCCTGCAAACCCCGACTTCGATCTGATTCGTCAAGTCGTTGCCGACGAAATAGCACTAGCCGAACAAAAAGATGAAGAAGCTGCAAAGGGGCAAAATCCCAGCCCTGACGCGTCTACTCCCGAACCCAGCACGACACCGACGACCCCCAAACCACAATCCAACGCCAAATCTCTTGATTCGGTCTGCAAGGTAAGTAAGTAACACTTTACAGCGGATTGAGTGCCGATCTTTTTCGGTTTGTCGATCCTGCGATTCGCACCATATATGGATGACAAAGAAGGGCTCAACCGAGATTCTCCAGTAGCCTAGGAGCATGAGGTACGCCGTCATCATGGCTGGGGGGTCAGGAACCAGGCTTTGGCCGCTGTCGCACAAACAACTGCCGAAACAGTTGATTCGGTTAGTTCTGGACGATTCTAAAAAGGTTCATAAAAGCCTGCTGCAATTGGCGTACGAACGCGCTGCGACAATCGTCGAGCCGGAAAATGTGCTTATCGTCACTAGCGAACAACACGCCGACTTAGTGGCGGCACAGCTACCCCAAATATCCCCGGAAAACATTATGCGAGAGCCACTGGGGAGAGATTCACTGAATGCTGCGGCCTGGGCCACAGCAGCAATCCATAACAAAGACTCCGCTGCTTCCATCTCTTTGCTAACAGCAGATCATCTGATCTCACCGCTGGAAACTTTCGCCGCCACAATGCACACCGCATACCAACTCGCTGAAACCAATCCCAACGCTTTGGTGTGCATAGGAGTGGTTCCGAAAAGCCCGCATACCGGATACGGCTATCTCTTGAAAGGCGAACCATTCGACTCAATCGCTAATACTTTTCGAGTTTCAAAGTTCGTAGAAAAACCTGATTTTGCGACCGCATCCGACTTCGTAGCTAGCGGCAACTATCTGTGGAATGCCGGAATGTTTTGTTGGAACGCAGCTACCTTCTTAACACAGCTTCGACTCTTGCAACCGGTTAGTCATGCGAACGTTTCCAAAATAGTTGCAAACCCCGTATTGGTAGCTGAACTATTCCCATTGCTGCCCAAAATCTCCCTTGATTACGCCATCATGGAGCCGGTCTCGCAAGGCTTGGCGAGCGCCGAAGTGTTAGGTGTAGCACTGGAGGCGGATTGGCGCGACATTGGCGGTTATCCCGCTTTAGCATCATTACTGGATGCAGACGATCAGCACAATGCGTCAACCGGTAACGTGGTTACGCTCGCTGCGGGAAACAACATCTTGATCAATGCCGACCCGGACACGCTGATCGCAGTAGCCGGTATCAGCGATTTGATAGTTGTGCGTACTCCACAGGCGACGCTAATCGTCCCAGCAGCAATGAGTGAAATGGTGAAAGATTTAGCAGAAAATGTCCGTGGTTCTTTCCCTAATTTTTGCTGAGCGACAAGGAGTTTTGCGGCTACTACCGCATTTCCTAAGTGATCGCATACTGGTTTTTCATGAAACCGACTTGCTATCATGCACCATTTGCGCTTGAATGAGTGGTAACGACACGCATGTAATTTCACAGCTGTAGTTCGGATTGAGATCGGAGGATGATGCATAAGCTGCTGCTTTTAACGTCCGAACAAGACGAAGGTGTGCTCGGTTGGCAGGAGCGGTCGCTGTGTGCCGAAACTGATCCGGAAGCCTTTTTCCCGGAAAAGGGCGGCTCCACCAGAGAAGCCAAACGAGTCTGCTCCTCATGTGAAGTTAGCTCTGAATGCCTGGACTATGCGCTGCTCCATGATGAGCGTTTTGGAATCTGGGGTGGCTTATCCGAGCGCGAACGTCGCAAGCTCAAGAAAAGCGGTTAACCCGAGTCAATACATTTTCTGGATTCGTAGGGTGAATCCCGCTTTGGTTCGACCCTTCGTCGCAGTGCCTAAGACGACGTACACAGACCTTTGATCGGCAGCAACCAGCGGGAGCAGGCAGCACTCAACCGGGTGTGATGCGGTAGGCTTGCACGTCTACGAATCTATACGGAGACTGCAAAACCTATGGTGGAAACGACTCCTGCTGACGTTCTTGGAGAATGGTCGTGGCTGAGTGAAGAACCTGCCGATATTCAACTGAGTATCGGTTCTTTCAACGTCGTCGCCGTAGTTTTCGAGTTGGAGTCTGAAGCCGAAACCGAACGCTGCATGGATGCAGTGCGACTCAGCACTATCAAACCTAATCGCGTGGTCGTGCCCGAGTTGATTCCAGACGATGCCGAATGGATATGGGCACTTCCCAACACCTGCACTCCCAAACCTGATGTACTGCAACAGCTACTGTCACGGGCAGCGAAGAATCCTGAAATCGACATAGTAGCCGCTGCTCAAACCACACCCCAAGGTAGAGGTGCCACCACCCTGATTCACTCCTACGGTCAGTCTGTCTCCGGTTTTGGCAGGCTGCGTACTCTTTCCGAACCTGGAGAGTTCTACCAGGGTCAACTACAAGTGGTTGAAGTATTAGGTGCGCCAGCAGCCGGAATGCTCATCAAGGGTTCGCTTTGGCGCTACCTTGAAGGGTTTGAGCAGGAATTAACCCCAAGTCTATGGGGGTTGGAGTTTTCCTGGCTTGCCAACCTGGTTGGAGCGAAAGTTGTGGTTGAGCCTGACGCAGAAATTGTCATGCACGAAGGCGTCAAACCAATCTCAGAGCGTGCCGGAATCTTGGCGTTAGCTTCCGCACATGCCAAACGCGGAACGCGCTGGTTAACCGATCTCAAACTTATCTTGGTAACGCTGCTAGTAGGGTTGGGATTTGTAATAGGCAAAGATCCGATGTCAGCAGGCGAAGAAATAGCCGGACTGGGACGCTGGCTTACCAGCCGAAAACTCCGAAAACAAATCAGAAGTCGCGTCAGAGCCTTAGACACCACACCAGAATGGGAGGCGGCCACAAGACGGCTGCGCCCTGCTCGTCTGTCTGGGTTGCGCCGCATCTTTGATTCGCTAGCTTTTAGGGTCGCTGACTGGTTCGGCACTTTCACCGAGAGCAGTGACGAAGCTGGGATCGACGAAATGACAGGCGGTGACGACTACATAAGTGGGCCAAAGCAACGTAAGTTACAGGTGGTATTAGTCGGCCTGGGTCTGACACTGACAGCGGCTGTAGTCGCTGGACGTACCATGTTTGGCGAAGGATCACTACGAGCAGCGCGGATGCTACCTGCGAGCGATTCTTGGCAAACCATGGTTTCCAACTACCTAACACCGATACCTGGACTTCAACCGCTAGCTACCCCACCTTGGGAAGCCATCTGTGGTTTGGTATCGCTATTGACCCTGGGATCGCCGGAGTGGTTTGTGACAGTCGTCGTATTTGGCTGCGTACCCCTGACTTGGTTGGCTGCCTACCGATTACTACGCCAATTTTGTACTAGCAACGCAATGGCAGGTATCGCAGCCGGCGCATTCGGCTTAGCTCCGATTCTGAGCGGGGCATACAACACGACCGGTTTCGCAGCTAGTATCTGGACGGCGCTGTTGCCAGTCGCAGCGTATTCACTGCTTTGGTGGCAAAAAGAAGGTCAGGGCACCTGGCGTGGGGTTGGAGCTGTCGGATTCTGGTTACTCATCCTGACAGCGATCTACCCTCCGACTTGGATACTTGCCGCCGTCGGGTTTGTGGGCGAGTTGATCGTGCGTCCAGGTTTCAAAGCTGTGGTGCAACGGATATTTGTTTTGGCCGTTCCTGGCTTGTTGCTCCTTGGCGCTTGGCGCGAAGTCCTGTTTGAATACCCAGCTCGGGCATTAGTCGGAATCGAAGCCGCACTTGATACGACCGCTGAGTTTGAATGGTGGCACATTCTGTTTGCGGCCACGAATGCGCAAACGCTCGGCCCTCCGTTGTGGCTGTCGATCTCTTGCCTCGGCGTGCTTTGGCTCGCCGCGTTCGTCGGTGCCTGCCGTAAGTCTTCAGCAGCGCTGCTATTCGTTGTTGCGGTCATGTTGGCAGTCGCTGCCGCACTGTTGAACCGGATGCTGCTTTTCGTCCCGCCAGGGGTTTGGGTTCGTCCCACTGGTATGGAACTAATCACCGCGATGATCGGTTTTTTGGCGATGGCGGCAGTTGTTGGATTGGACAAAGTCAGCGAAGAACTGCGTAACGTCTCCGCAGGATTACGGCATTTTGGAGTCTTGGCGCTCACCATACTGGGAGTTGCTGCCTTGGTTACCGGAAGTGCCTGGTGGGTTATTGCTGGAGGATCGGGTCTAAGCCGAGCACCTGTAGGTCAATTGCCAGTATTCGTCATGAACGAGGCGAATTCTGACAAACCCGGACGCATTTTGGCTATAGATATTAACAAAATGACCAGAAACGTCGCGTGGGGTCTGATTGAAAATGATTACCCACGGCTGGGTGATGCTGAGCGCGGAATAGCCTTCGGCGGCGATCAAACGGCAGAAGATTTTGCAGCTTCGGTTGTGAATCGCCTAATAACCGGCAGTGCTGACGATGAGCTAGTAACTGATCTGGTTCGGCTTGGGGTAGCGAATGTTTGGGTGCGTTCGGCCGATGAGGACGTGCTGCTGGCGATAAACAACACTCCAGGTTTGGAAGGTGCAACTGGTTTGGCAGATATGGTTTGGCCAGTTCCCGATTCAGGAATACTCACACTGTGGCAGGGCAATCAGCGGGAGTTGCTTGGTAATGATCAGCTTGTTCGCGCTGGAGACGGCGACAAAATCCTCTGGTTT
>WRJP01000119.1 GCA_009778535.1 Propionibacteriaceae bacterium
CGTTGCCCAATTGAGCGCGAAACTCCGGTCATGCGCTGATCCTTCTATCAACCCTGCCGCTTGAACAATTAACAACCGGCCAGCCGGTTGCCTTTGCGTAGAACTAACAATGGCACCAATTTGCTTTCCGCACAAGGGTTTGCGCCGTTATCTATTCGAGATGTTTCAAAACGCATGGGTGGAATGGTCGATTCTGCGCGAAACACCATGACCACGCAGGGCAGCGGCATTGCATAGGGCACTATACTGCTATCTTGTCCGTGGAGGCCAGGCTTGATCTCGCGCAGCGCTGCGACAAATTGGTGGGTTGTGTGACAAAGCTGTGGTGGGACTTAATAAACACGAATGGAGCCACCAGTGACTGCTGTCAACACCGCAGGGGATGTCTTTGACACGTTTAGCGACAAAAAGCGTAGGGCAGTCGATGCCGTCGCCACAGCTGCTGCGCAGTTATTTGATAGCAACGGTTATGCAGAGACGAGTCTGCGCGATATTTCGACTGCGGCCGGACTCAGCAAGGGCGGCATCTACCATTATTTTTCCAATAAACACGAAATCTTGTTCTACATTTTAGATCGCTACCTCGACGTACTGCACTACAAGGTGGCAGATGAACTCAAGAAATTTGACGATCCCAAGGACAAGCTCAGGTTCTTTTTAGACCGGCACCTGCGCATCTATCTGGAACGAATGCCAGAAGGTGGCGGATTCTTAAACCACGTACGCGACTTGCCGCAACGCGAACTGCGATGCATCATCAAAAAGCAAAAGGACTACGTTGCAATCTTGACGCAAATCCTGGCAGAGATGACCGAGCCGGAAAGTTCCAATGCCAAACTCAAAGCAGTGTCGTATTTCATCTTCGGTCTTTACAACTCGATCATGCAATGGTACGACCCGGCCGGAGACGTCCCTATCGCCGAGGCATCCGAGATGTGCTACCAACTTTTGATCGATGGCTGGGACTCGTTATCTTCTTCGGAATTGTTGCAACAGTCCGCATAACGCAGCCAATCAGCGCCTTGGTTTTCCCAAGACGTGAATCGCCTTTCACGCTCCAGATGGGCTCTGCATGCGGCCGTTTTGTTGTTTGGCAAAAAAATAGGGCGGCTTGCGTCCAAAAACGTCCGAAAACATCTTGACATCACCGGGGAAGAATGTAGAGTAACCGCATAAACAAACCGACCAACCGGCTTGGACTAGAAGGATGGTGAGGATGGAAGCATCGTTGCTTGATGAGATGGGATGGGTGCCCTACATCGGTAGTAAGTACGCGCCGCATACGGGGGAGCCAGTCACAGCTCGTGACATCCGCCGCTACGCGCTCGCTATTGACGACATTAACCCGATTTTCTTTGACCGTGAGGCGGCAAAGAAAGGTAAATATGGCGGACTAGCTGCGCCGTTGAACTACTTTAGTTGGTCAGTGGGCGTGCCTGGCGCGGAGAAACCGACCAGCGAGTTAGGCGAGGACGGGCTCTCCTCTTTCGTGGGTGTCCCCGAGATTCCAAATGCCTTTGATCTTGGCTGGATGCGCGGCGGAGAGGAAATTGAGCACTTCAAGCCCGTTTACGAGGGTGACTGTGTCACCGTGACCGGCGAAGTCGTCGATATGAAAGAGAAGCACGGAAAGAGCGGAACACTCATTTTTGTGACTTCTGTCTTTGAATACCGGAATCAAGACGGCGACCTGTTGGTCAAACACACCGTCACCATGATTGCTACACCGAGAAAGGACTGACGAAATGAGTGATCAAGTCTTTTTTGAAGATGTGGCTGTTGGGCAGGAGATTCCTTTACTTACAAAATCAGTAAACACAGTGAACATCAACATGTACTGCGCTGTCGTCTGGCTGATGGATCGCATACATTTTGACTATCCGTTCTCAGTAGAACGACGTGGTCTGCCAAACATCGTGGCTCCAGGAAATATGGCTTGCGACTATTACACGCAACTCCTCAATGACTGGATTGGCGATCAAGGCGTACTCAAAAAGCTTACAGTCCAATACCGTAACTTCATGCTGCCGGGGAACACCCTGTCGTGTGGTGGCCGCATCACGGCTGTGGAAGCAAACGGTGTGACCGGAACAGTTGACTTGGAGCTTTGGATAAAGAACGAGGACGGAGTTACTTGCGTCCCAGGAACAGCTCGAATCGAACTTCCGGCTCGCGCTAATCAGTAAAAATCAGAATAAGAAAAGTTCAATGATGAGAGGGCTCTTATGACAGAACCAAATGAAACTATGTTGTACGAGAGGATTATCGACAACGCGTGGGCATACAACACAGCGCAGGCGCTATTCCGCGAGACGTGTGTGCTGAAGGCCGACAAGATCGCAATCCACTACAAGGATGAAACGATTACGTACAAGGAATTCCAGGTGCGTGTCGATCAGTTGACGCAGGCGCTTATGGACATGGGCGTCGGCAAGGGAGACGTCGTCGGTATGTTGCCGTCGCCGACTCCAGAACATGCCGCAGTATGGTTTGCGGCACTACAGGCTGGCGCAATCATCAACCCGCTCAACTTGCTGTGGGATCGTGAGGCGCTAGCGGCCATCATGAAGCGCAACAAGATCAAGGTTGTATTCACGGTTGGACAATACAACAAGGTTGATTACATCGAGCGGCTGTTGCAGTGCTACGGCGAGACGGACGACAACACGGCAGTCACCTGCCCGCGTCCAGAAATCGTGATCGTCAGCGAAGACACTGGCGTTGTGCCGGACGAACTGCCGACTGGTTTCGTGCGGCTAAGCGAATGGCAGGCCAAGCCCGAGGCCATCAATGTGGCTGCTATCGAAGAGCGCGTTGCGTCTGTCGATTGGTCGGAGATTCAGTACATCTGCATGTCGTCAGGCAGCACCGGATTGCCGAAGTCTGGACTGTGGAACCACCGTTCCCCGCTGTCCACTTCACACTTCCTGGCTGTGAACCTTGGTATCAAGGCGACCTACCGCTGGATGAACATGTCTCCGTTCTTCCACAACAGTGGCATGACCTTCGAGATTCTCATGGGTCTGTGCTATGCCGGTCTTGAGACCTATCTTGACGAGAGGTTCGATCCCGAAAATGCAGCGAATCTAATTCAGGACAACGGCATTGAAGCTACGTTCGGCTTCGGCGCAAATGTCATGGCCTTGCATGGTGCGAAGAGCTACAACCACGAGAAGTTCCAGGTTAAGAGCTTCTTCTATGCTGGCCTACCGAAGATGTGGAGCATCGTTCGCGGCCTGGTTCAACCGAATACCAGAATCATGGGTCTGTATGCGCAGACCGAAAATGGTCCGGCCGTTACGTTCCACGAGCCAGGCAACATCAACGAGGATTCACGTTGGTGGAACCACGGTCGTCCACTCGGCGGCGTCGAGATGCAAATTCGTGACGTTGACACCGGTGAAGTGCTGCGTGAGGGCGAAGGTGGCCAGATTTGGTACAAGAGTCCTTACCTGTTCCAGGGCTATCTGCAAGAAGACGGCAGTATTGAGCTTCCGTTGGACGAGGATGGTTTCTTTGCCAGTGGCGACTACGGTGTCATGAAGCATGGTTTCTTGACCTGGATGGAGCGCATGGGCGGCGTTGTGAAGTCCGGTGGCGAGAATGTGGTGTTGGCAAGAGTGACCGACAACATGTTGGAGTTGTTCAAGGACGACTTCGGCGCAATGGTTGCTGTGGCAGTTCCCGATGATTATTGGGGCGACCGTGTCGTCGCAGTCGGCCTACAGCCGAAGAATCCGGGCGCTATCAGCGACGAAGAGTTCCGTGCACGCTGCAAGGAGCGTTTGTCGAACTATGAGATTCCGCGTAACCTCGTCGAATTCCCTGGCCCGATGCCTTGGACGCCTGAGGGTAAGCAAGACTTCAAGACATTGAAGAATTTTGCTATCGAGAATGTTGATACTTCGGTACGGTAACGAATCACTTAGCTATCCCCTTGACAGGGTCTAGTAAAAAGTAGCAGCTGTCGCCTCAGCGACATGGCCAGGACGGTCATGTTCGTTGGGGCGACAGTTGTGTTATGGCCTTGCGTATTGTGTCGATGACGATGGTGGCCGCCTGCGTTATCGAAGTTGTTGGGACGTGGTCGGCTACCGAGCCGATGGTTACCGGGTTCAGTTCGATGTCTAGTTGCTGATAGCAGTTGGTTAAGAAGTCGGTCACTTTCCGGGAGGGCTGCACGCACAGCAGCGCCGACCAAGCCCAGCCGTATTTACTGAGTCGTTGTCCAGTTCCGGCGAGTTTTGCGATGCCGGCTACGTTGATGCTCCATGCGCCGTCGCAGTATTCGTTCTCGATGGAACCGATACGTACTTCGGGTACGCCCAGACGCGCCACCGCTTCACACAGGGCTGCTGCGAGAACAGAAAAACGTTGGTGCAGTTCTGAAGGCGAGTGTTGTAGGCCAGATAGTAGGTGGATTACTAGCGATCCCTCGTCATATGCCACCAGATGACCGCCAACGTGTCGGATGGTCGGTTCGAAGCCGTAGGTGCGAGCTGTGGCCAAAGCCTGCTCGATGTTGGGCAGGAGCATGTCCTGACGCGAGAATGCCGCAGTGGGCAGACAGCGTCGTACTAGCAGCGTTGGTTGGGGTGAAGTTTTGAGCATAGCGAAGCGGTGCTGCACGTCGGCCAAGTCGTAGCTGCCGGACACTGGCACCAGGGAGTATTCAACTTTGAGCGCTGATTGATCGGTGGTTGCAGTACTCATACATCGCTCCTAATCAGCTCGGCGATTTCGGTAGCGTAAACTCTTGGCTCCGGCGTCTGAAATGTCTTGTTGGGAGTTTGTGCTGAAAAAGTATAACAAGGCTCCTGTTCTGCTTAGCATAAAAGACGGTGAGCGGTTGCTGTTCGCCGGACTCTGGCGTTCATGCGTCGGAAGTTAGTAGTGCCCGACAGGGTGTGCCGATGTTGGAGGTTGCCCGATTTGCGCCGCTGATATTTCTCTTGCTTCTTGCCTAGTGAGCCTAGCTCGTTGGATGCGGTCGAGTCGGAACCAGCGGACTTCTTCACGCAATTGGCAGTATGCGATTAGGTGCCAGTTTCCTCCATTTCGGCCGAGTAGCTGCGGGTCGACGCGGCGGGTGGTGAGTTGCTCGTTGGCGTCAAGGTATTTCAGGTTTAGGACGCGGCGTTCCTGTAGGGCTTGTTCAACCTGGCTGAGCACATTCGACCTGATGGGTTGGTCGGCGTCATTGACCCAAATCCGTTCGGACAGCCGCCTGGCTTGGGTACGGGTTTTGGCATCCATGACGGCTAGGAGTTTGGCCAGTGCTGCGGTGCCGTGATGAGCGAAGGGTTGTCCCTTGCAGACTGCAAGCGCAGCGGCGAGGGCAGCGGCTTCGGCGGCGGTGATGTTGACAGGAGGCAGGGTGGCAGCGGTGTCAACGACGTAGCCACCCCAAGGCCCAGGTCTTGCCCAAACTGGGAAGCCGCCATGTTGCAGCGCGGAAATGTCGCGTTTGATGGTGCGCTCACTCACCTCGAAGTGGGCTGCTAGCCGTGCTGCGGTTCGACCGGAGGAACCGGCGCGGCGCAGTTCTTCGCGCAGTGCGTACAAGCGGTCAGTTCGGTTCATACCGAAAAACTTAGCGGAAATAGTGACATAGGGGTGACATTTCTTGGGTGCACAGTGGATGTATGAACAATGTGAAAATAATATCGGTGATCTTGGTAC
>WRJP01000120.1 GCA_009778535.1 Propionibacteriaceae bacterium
CTTCGGATTTCAAAGACGCACTCGTAACCACCCTTGCTGGGCCAAAAGGAGCCTTCACCCTTGCGCTCATGATGACACTCCCACTGTCTATCACCACAGCCAATGGCGTGACGCCTTTCCCGCAACGCTCTCTTTTGCTCTTCTTGGCTTCGGGAGTCATCATTCTTACGCTTTTGTTAGCCACCTTCGTCGTGCCGGCGCTGGCACCAAAGGAAGTAGCAGTCGAGCCGGTTACTGACGAAAATGAAATCACTGTCGAAATCTTCCGCAAGGTCATCGAGTTACTCACCGAACAGCAAACACCGCAAACGCGATTTGCCACGACAGCGGTTATTCGTTCCTACAATGCCCGGATTTCCCGTTTGAAAAACAGCACTCCTGTTGAAGATGCCTCCTCACACCAGCAGTTGCGGGTGCAGGCGCTGACGTGGGAGGAGGAATTCGTGCAGGATCTCATTGAAAAAGAAGAGATCGACTCCGTTTTAGGCTATTCATACCTCAATCGTCTTACCCAAGCTCAAAACCTGATCACACATCACAGCGGAAACCAATTTTTGGTGACCCGGATGGCTGCTAGACACCCCATTCGGGTAATCAAATCATTTGCCCATTTGGTTAAACACAAAGTGACTCACACAGATAGCAGTGACCGCAAGGAAGTCCGCAAAATTCAACGACGCGCTGGCGAGCATGTGATTAGTAAGTTGCATGACGAGATGAGTAATCCCCAAACCCCGTCAGAGGAGATCAGCAAACTTCTTTTGGAATACCAGCGCAGACAACGACGTTTTCGTAGCGCCCGATCCGAAGTTAGCGTCACCAGCATTACCAAAGCCGCAGCGCAAACAACCGATGTTGGCCATCTTGGACTCAATCTGGAACTTGACCTTATTCAAACAATGTTGGAAAACGACCGTATTTCCGCTGCAACTGCAAAACGCTTACGCGAGAACGTGAATCTCATGCGACTTGATTTAGATCAGAGTATCTAATCTTTTACGCCCTAGCAGTGGAGACAACGCCGATCCATGGTTGCTAAGCCGCAACGTTACGTTGCTGAGTGCATTGCAGTCATGGCGGCATACGGTATGGACAGCTATAGCCAGCCCTTTCTTTTAAAGATCAGGTAGAGGATGAACGCTATGGTGAGCATCATGGCAAGGGCAAATAAGTAGCCAAAAAGCCAGTCAAGTTCCGGCATCACAGCAAAGTTCATTCCGTAGATTCCAGTTATCAGCGACGGAGCAAAAAGAATTGCTGCCCATCCTGAGATGCGCTTCATCTGGGTACTCTCCAGACGCATTTCAATATTTTGTTGTTGTGCAACCAACGTTGATTGAATGTTGAGAATTTCCCATAGCGAACTATGTATGGTTTCGGATCGTTCGAGTGCTCGGGTCAGGTGGTCTTCGACGTCATTGAGATAAACGCGAAGTTCAGGATGTTCACCTTGACGGGCATAGACTGAAATCAGGTTTTGAGTGAGATGCTGCGTCGAACGCAGCACCCGCGAAAAATCGGCAGTGAACTTCGATATGGAATAAATCTGGTGTGAGAGGGTAAAATTTCCTTCAAAAATTTGGCTTTCATATTCGTCGATCAGGTCTTGGAGAGTTTCGAGAGTCTCCAGATACGAATCTGTGATCACATCCAGCACACAGTAGAGCACAGCCAGCGACCCAGATTTTGCTAGCTGAGGGTTTTGGTCAAAACGTTGATGTGCGGTTTCTAAAATCCCGAAATCGTCGTGCCGGATGGTTATTGCATAGTTGGTTCCGACGATCACGTGCAGTTCACCGATCTGAGCACTACCTTCTTCTGAGATTATTGCCGGGTGAAGGGCGGTAAAGATGCTTTCGTCGTAGCGATCCAACTTTGGTCGCTGCTGGCCTTGAATCGCGTCTTCGATAGCGAGCGGGTGAATCGGGAAGTATTCGCTCAGTTGCGTTATGGTGTCAGCATTGGGTTCATTCAGCCATATCCAAGCCATTGTCGCGGCATCAGCTCGTAACATTTTCTGGGTTTGTGCCATAGTCGTTGCAGCCTGTATGCGTGTACCAGCGCGATATGTGACGGCTTCAAAAGGATTTGCCTCAAGCGGTGAAGTCATTTCTTCCACTCTTGCTCCCAAGTGTTCGTGTTAGCTTTTGGTTTTTCAGACTACATGTTGTCTGCCACGACCAAAAATCTCAACTGAATCCCGAAGCTGGATGTAGAATAGGGCGAACCTTGAGATACAAGGACTCGATGGCGTCAGGAGACCTGATGACCCCAAGCTACTTGGGCAGACCGCGGATGCTCGTTGGCTACGATGGTTCTGATGATGCGTGCGCGGCCTTGCGGTATGCAGTGAAGGAAGCCTTGGCTGTTGACGCGGAATTAGCGTTGGTATACGCAGTAGACGACACGGTGCTTAACTCAGTTTGGGGTGTTGTCTTTGACCCAGAGGAGATCAAAGAAAACGCTGAGGTGATGATTCAGGAGGCGCTTGCTGATATTGAAGCGCTAGGGGTTGATAGCGACAGCGTTCGTACCGAGATCGTATTAGGCAATCCGGCCTCTGCGCTAGCGAAATATTCAGAGTTTGCTTCAAAGGTTTTCCTGGGACGTTGTTCGGAAAGCAAGGACGAGAGCGAATTTGCAGGCTCCACCGCTGTTGGGGTCGCGGGGACAGCCTCATGCCCGGTGGTAATAGTCTCAGCAAAGAATGAGCCTGGCTCCCAACCGTTCGGCAAAATCGGAGTAGGGGTAAACATCGGGGCAAAAGGACGGCGCGGTTTGCCTTGGGCGATGCAAGAAGCCAAACGAATCGATGCAGAGCTTAGAATCATCTCCGTTATCCGTGTCGCAACCCGCGGGTTGTTGCGTTCCGGCTCGACGCTATCGCCCGAACAACGCGATGATGCGATGAAGGTGGCCAGAATTCGGGTTGAGTCAATTAGAAAATCTTTAACAGAAAAATATCCAGGTGTAGTTTCCGAAATAGAGATTGAGTTTGGAAGCCCAGTGGATTATCTAGTGAAGCGGTCGGGCGAACTTGACTACTTGGTGCTGGAAGTGCAATCCAGTTTCCCCAGCAACTCAGTTGGGGGAGTAACACGCGGGGTAATGGCGCATGCCAAATGTCCGGTGGTTCTCATTAGAGCAAAGTCCACCAGGTAGGCTGACATCGTGCTTGAAACTGACGGGCTATACCGTTACGAGTCGCAGTTGCCGCCGAACCTGTCCGATCAAGACTTAGTTTTGATACATCTTTTCGATGGCTACATTGATGCGGGCGGGGTGAACCGTGGTTTACGAGATTACGTTTTGGAACAGTGTGAACATGAACGGTATGTGAGTTTCGACATTGATCAAATTCACGACTATCGCTCCCGACGACCGATGTTCATTTTCGACACGAACCATCTCGATTCGATGATTGATTTTGCGTTGGTGATCTACCAAGTTACAGATCAAGCTGGGAAGCGCTTTCTGCTACTAACTGGACCTGAACCGGATCATCAATGGCATCGTGTCAGCAAAGCCGTGTTTGAGATTTGCGAAGTGGCAGGGGTGAAAACACTAGTGACGGCAAGCGGAATGCCAATCGCAGTCCCGCATACGCGCCCGACCTTGATAACACAACACTCAACTGACCCGCAGACCATATCGGGGAATCCGATGTGGATTGAAAAAATCCAGCTTCCGGGTTCTTTCTCACATTTCATGGAATATCAGGCGGGCGTTCTCGGGCTACTTGCAAGTGGCTACGTAGCGCATGTCCCGCACTATTTAATGCAAACAAGATTCCCGCAAGCTATCGCAGAAGTGCTAGCTAAGATCAACGAATTCGGTGAATTGGCAATCCCAGTTGAAAAAATCCTGGAACGCGCTGTAGAAAACTTGAACACCATTTCCGAAGAGACCAACTCGGATTCGGACTTTCCAGTTCTTGTTCAAACTTTGGAAGAACAATATGACCGGCTCCAAGAAAGCGGCGCGGCCTCGCTTCCTTCAGCAGAGGAAATAGGTGCCGTAGTAGAGCGGTTCCTGGCTGAGCAGGAACCGCCCGACTACTCGCGCTAGTCGTTGGGTTCATAGGTCGCGCTCTGCTGCGGACAGGGCGCCCTATGTCCGTATCCGAGCCTGACTAGGCAGCTGTTACTAGTTCTGCCGAGCGTAGTTTGGCTATCGCTTGGCGTTCAATCTGGCGAACCCGTTCTGCGGTTATCTTCCAGATGGCGGCAATGTCTGCCAGCTTAGATTGGCGGCCGTCCATCAGCCCATAGCGTCGCCGCAGTATGTCAGCAGAACGTTCATCAAGGCATGCCAGCATTGAATCTAATCTGGCATGTTCGGAGGCATTGATAACTACATCGTCAGGGCTGGGAATCATATCCATGATAAATAGATCACCAAAGGTGGTATCGCCGTCGTCGTCAACAGGCGAATCCAGCGAGATGTGGTCTCTGGCAAGGCGCAACAGCTCAACTACTTGCTGAGTTGGCATTTCCAGTTCCGCGGCGATCTCGGCCAGATTTGCTTCTCTACCCAAACGATGTTCAAGGCTGCGACGCACATTTGAAACTTGATTTACCTGTTCTGCGACGTGGACTGGGAGTCTGACAATACGACCTTGCTGGGCGATTCCGCGCGAAATAGATTGCCGCACCCACCAGGTTGCATAGGTTGAGAACTTGAAGCCTTTGGCGTAGTCGAACTTTTCAACGGCTCGAATGAGACCAGTGTTTCCTTCTTGCACCAAATCGAGCAAAGGTAACTGAGCGCGTCCGTATTTCCTTGCAACGCTCACGACAAGCCGCAGGTTTGCGGCGACGAAACGCTGCATTGCGGCTTTGCCCTCTTGTGCAATCGTTTCTAAATCTGCGTTGGTGGCATTTGGGAAAGATTCGGTGTCAGTGCCGTTTGCTCGTTTCTCCAGAAGTTCCTGAGCAAACAGACCTGCCTCTATTCTTAGCGCGAGCTTCACTTCTTCAGCAGCGCTGAGTAGGGGAGTCTTAGCAATGTCCTCAAGGTATAGCCCGACAGCATCTTTGCCATCAATACCTTCGTTGACTCGGTTGCGACGTAGAGTTGCATTCATTTCAGTTCTCCTTTCGTGCATTGCAACTATTACAACGTCTTGTAAAGCAAAAAACTACAAAAAACACAGACTATTTACCTAGAACAGATATAGATTTGAAATATCAGACTTTAGTCTAAGTATCGCTCAGCCCTAAGTTGCAGAAAACAATCTTTTCATAAGAAAATGCTGTGAATGTTTTTAGGTATTTCCCAGCTTCCACTGGATTGGTCGCCTAGCTGGTTGCCGCCGACCTCTCTCCTGCTGATTGTGTGCCTTTGGCGGCAGCAACCCGCGTGCGCGGTTTCGATACGCCGCCTTTGGCGGCACTCAACCCGCGTGTGCGGTTTCGATACACCGCCTTTGGCGGCAGCAACCCGCGTGCGCGGTCGATACAGAGCCTACGGCTCCACTCAACCGACTGTGCCTGGAGCAGAA
>WRJP01000121.1 GCA_009778535.1 Propionibacteriaceae bacterium
AGTTTTTAGTGGTTTAGTACTTTAGATAAGAAATCACGAGCACGCTCAGGCTCAGGATTATCAAAAAACTCTCCAGGGGGACTATCAGCAAGAATCCGACCCTCATCAATAAACACAATCCTATTAGCAGCCGCCCTAGCAAACCCCATCTCATGGCTAACAATCATCATCGTCATACCATCATTAACAAGACTACGAATAACATCAAGCACCTCACCAATCATCTCCGGATCCAATGCCGACGTAGGCTCATCAAACAACATCAACTTCGGCTTCATCGCCAAAGCCCTAGCAATCGCCGCCCGCTGCTGCTGCCCACCAGACAACTGCGAAGGATGCTTATGAATATGATCAGACAACCCAACAGTCTCCAACAAACCCTCCGCAAGCTCGCGAGCCTCCTGCTTAGGCAACTTCCGAACCTTCATCGGAGCAAGCATCACATTCTCACAAACAGTCTTATTCGCAAAAAGATTAAACGCCTGAAAAACCATCCCAATATCAGCACGCGCCCGAGCAAGCTCCCGACCCTCCTCAGGAAGCGGACTACCCTGAAAAAAAATCGTGCCAGACTCAATCGTCTCAAGCCGATTAATCACCCGACACAAAGTAGACTTACCCGAACCAGAAGGACCAATCACAGTCACAACATCACCCTTGAAAACACTCAAATGCACATCCTTAAGCACATGAGCCTTACCAAAGAACTTATTGACACCCTCTAAAACAACAAGAGGCTCAACAACACCGGCACCAGCAGCGACACTCTCACTCATCTTCAACTAGAATCCTTTGCACTCCATCGTACTACCCAGCTTCAGGCTAGCTCCCCCAAGTTGACGCAGACCGCAGTGTAGTATATCCGTCACAAACATCTTGATTTCTCCATTCGTCAGACCGTGCTCTGCACTGCTGCGGGTGAGCCAAGCCTGCGAGAGACAGCAGGTACTGTCCCAAAACTCGAACCCCATGCGGAGTGCATCCCCGGGCCTCCGACAACCACGACAGTAAGCTGTTCCGGGCGGGCGATCACGGGATATTCCTTGGCATCGGTGCGGTCAAGTCCAAGCTCAACCCGATTTGCCAGTGACTCGTGAAAAACGTACAACCAGGCACGTTGGCCGCGTCCGACTCGTTCAGCTGGTACTCGGGCTTTTTGAAAAATGAACTCTTGGACATCCGCACGTCCGAAACCTGCTGCTGCGATCAGTTGCGCATGTTCTGGGCCGAGGAACAAAAACGGATTCGGACGCTCAAGGAGCAGTTCGTTTGCGCCTGCTTGCGCCATCGCACCAGCGATGGTGGTGAGGACTTCTTCACCAGCGGTGGCACCATGGTCGTTAATGTTATGCGGAGCCTCAAGTGCGGCAATTGTCAACACCGAATCCTGTTCGGTGTAGCCCTGTGCTACGCGCAGCGGTTCCCACGGTGTTTCTGCTTCGTTCTCGGCGATACAGTAGGTGTACTTCGCTGGAGTACCTTGCGTTGATCGATCACCTCGTCCAGGCAATGCGCCACCGACGCAGAGCAACACGAGGCGGATCGCCCTTCCTATCGTTGCATTCGCTCGGTTGCCTGGTGCGAACGCATCGGGACCACCGTTGATGCCCAGACGAGCTGCTTGCGGGCCATGTACCAGCAACATGGGCGCACAAGGATGGGTAGTCGTTTGGACGCTGAGGAGTTTGAACTCAGGCTCCTGTAGCAAAGCGACTGCGTCCACCAATAGCGGCATGTATTCGGGACGACACCCCGCCATAACTGCGTTCACGGCGATTTTTTCCACTGTGGCATTGCCCATAGCCGGTGGTATGGCACCGAAGCTAACCTGAGGATCAAGCCCTGAAGCTTCAACAAATGTCGCCACGAGTTCAGGTGTGGGAGGGACGATTGGCAGCCCGTCTGTCAAAGAACGTGCTTCCAACAAATCAAGCAACTCATAGTAGCCCTCGACATCGAAACGCTCGGACGTAAGGCTATCAATGGTCGTGGTCATACCACTTCCTCCTGGTCGTCAGTCATTTTGAGGACATCGAGCACTGTCTGCGCAACAATTTCGCCACGCGTACGAGCAACCTCAGGTAACAGCCCGCCCAGCGGATGCGGGATCACCGCGAATTTTAAGTCAGGCAACCCATTCGACTTGGCCAACATCCGACCCAGTTGGAGAAACTTTTCGGTCGTCACCGTAACGACTATTACCCCTTGCTTGGATAATGCGATTGAGTCATGGACACTCCACGACGTGCAAGCACCTCAATCACAGGAGCCGACCACCGCCAAGCTGCACGTCTTGACGATCTCGTCGATGATGTCATCAGGAGCAGGTCGGGCGGGGGTTGCCTTTGCAAAGGAACGAAAGTTAAGAAAGCCGCGTTCCTGCAACTTTTCCTGCGTGCCAGCAAAAACATGATCGATATTAGGTTTTGCGTTCCCCAAGAACGCGACCTGGAGACTGGCCGGATCCAGCGAATCTACCCGGGGAGCTGCTTTCAGTCCGGGATCAAGGTCTGCGACACCGGCGGGGCTTAGAACCGACATGTGTACGGATGGGAACATATACTTCAACTTTCTGGTTTTGGACTGGCGGCTACGTCATGACCTCGCCACCGTTGATCGCCAACTCGCTACTTGGGATCGGAACGAAAAGCTCACACGTCAACCGGCACGGATATTTCCGCGGGTGTTTTGTGTCCTTTCATGACTTTAGTAGTAGTACCTCTACTGCGCGTCCGGCGCTCAACGTAGCGAGCAATCACTGAAAGGAGCACATTGATAGTGATATACGTGAGTCCGACCATTACGTACATAGGCGTCGCGTATCCGGCTCCGAGATACTCGACGACACGTCGTCCTTCTCGAAGCAACTCGCCGTAACCGATTACGAAACCTAACGACGTTTCTTTCAGCGTCATGACCACTTGGTTAATGAGCAACGGAAGCATCCAGCGGAAAGCCTGAGGCATAACGACTTGGATGAATATCTGAGCCGAGCTGATCCCAAGCGCAGTTGCTGCCTCTTTCTGTCCTTTCGGAACCGCGTCGATGCCAGCTCTGAAGATTTCTGCAAAGAGCGCACCGGCGTAAAGTAGTTCTCCAAGCACCAAAGCCCAATAGACCGATATTTCTATTCCTAGACTCGGGAAACTTAGGTAGATGGCAAAAATGCACACCAGGGTCGGAACCCCTCTAAAGAAGTTCGTCCAACCGATGGCGATCCACTGTAACGCTCGGTACTTCGACATCCGCATTGCTGTGAGTACTCCACCCAGGATTACTGAGAGCAATACCGCCATGCCCGCGGCACTCAACGTTGCCTTTAATCCTTCAAGAACGATTCGCTGCACTTCTGGCATTAGCCAGACGCTCCAAATCTTAGGATTTAGCTGGCCGCGTGCCTCCAAAGCTTGATAGGCATACCAGACAAATCCGAGCAGCAGTACAACTCCGATGCCGGTTCCAATTCGCGTACGGCGACGCGCTTTGGGTCCGGGAGCATCCATCAACCATGATTCGGCGCTCATCGGTACACCACTCCTTTATTCAAACGAATCCAACATGCAGCCATCATTACCTCACCATCTTGAGTCGTCGCTCCATGAAGTTGGAGAAAAATCCAATCGGGAGGTTGACCGCGAGGAAAAGCAGAACGACCACCACAAGAATCTGGATCACCTTTTCACCGTACAATCCGCTGAGGTTGTTCATTGAATTGATCAACTCAACAACCCCAAACACTCCGGCGACAGAAGAACCTTTCACAACAATGACTATGCCACTAGCAAGTGGTGGGATCATTGCCCGGATTGCCTGCGGGATTATGACAGAAAGCAGCATTTGCATCGTAGTCATCCCTAAAGCCCTACTTGCTTCGGACTGACCCTTGGGCACTGCGTTCAAGCCGCTACGGACTGCTTCCGAGAATTGACAGAAATTGTAAGCCGTCAGAGCGAAAACTGCGGCCTGGAAAAAAGTCGCCTTTATCCCAAGGTGAGGAGATAAAAATACCGCGAAAAAGAAAAGAACCGTGAGCGGAGTGTTTCTAACTAGCTCTACATACGTTGTGCCAATCGCTCGAAATATCGGAATTGGCGAGACTCGAAGGATAGCGATGACCGTTCCGCCTAAAAATGCTAGTACCATCGCGATACCTGCCAAAGTTAGCGTCATGCGCCATCCAAGCAGCAGTGCTCCGACTATTTCCTCCCACGACATGTTCAAAGACATGTGCTCATCTGCCTTTCTGGCTCGAAACGGTCTTTTGATTAGTGTTGGTGTGGGTTACTCACCTTTGGAGTAACCCACACCAACAAAGGTGTCTAGCTAGACCTACGGCGCTGTTTCAGCGCATGGCTTGATCGCGAAATCCGGGAATGGAACGTCAGTCATCAACGCGAAAGACTTATCCCATGCCGCTTTGGCGTAGCCTGAATCAAAGGCAGCCTGGAGAGCCACATCGAGGAACTCGCAGAACGCAATATCCTGCTTCTGGATGCCCACAGAATAACCTGATGGATCGCCCCAGACGATTGGCAGCATTTCCAACGTGTCTGGGTTTTGGGAAACGTTGCCAGCCAAAGTTCCAACACCTGCGGTATACAGGTCTACTTGGCCGTTCTCAATGGCGGTAACGCACTTCGTCACAACGTCAAAGGTCACTATTTCTGCTTTAGGATAGAACGAAGGAAGCTGTCGGGCTTGTTCAGATCCCAGAGCTGTACAGATCTTCTTACCATCCAAATCGGTGGTTGCATCGATATTGTTCGGGTTGCCCTTTTGAACGATGAAGCCTTGACGCAAAGTCAAATATGGTCCTGCGAATCCGACAACTTCTTGACGACCAGCATTCATAGCATATGCTGCCAAAAGAAAATCAACTTGGCCTTGCTGTAGATACTGCTCGCGGACGATTGGTGTGACCTCTATCCATTCGATCTTATCTTCGGTCATACCCAAAGCGCCTGCAATGTATCTTGCTAACGCGACGTCATAGCCTTCCATCTCACCGGTTAGGTTCTTAACCGCGAACGGTGGTTGTGTCCAAGGCGTACCGATCTTGACCTTTCCAGCAGCAGCGATCCTCGCCATGGTGGTACCCGCAGCAAACTGCGGATTCTCTGCCAGTGGGACGGCATTCGGGTCTGGTGCAGCTGACGTTGCAGGCGGAGCACTGGTATCAACCGGAGCACTGGTTGCTGGCGGAGGCGCCGAAGTGGGCGGCGTGTCGCCGCCACAGGCAGACAAGCCGCCCAGTAGCAAAACTAGGCCAACCGCCGCCGCGGCTGACCGTGTAGAAAATGTTGACATTATTTTTTTACCTTCCTTATTTTACAGGTATCTTAGAAGTTTTTAGTGGTTTAGTACTTTAGATAAGAAATCACGAGCACGCTCAGGCTCAGGATTATCAAAAAACTCTCCAGGGGGACTATCAGCAAGAATCCGACCCTCATCAATAAACACAATCCTA
>WRJP01000122.1 GCA_009778535.1 Propionibacteriaceae bacterium
ACAAGTGATAGCGCTGGGTGCTACAAATGGTTTCCGGAATGCGCAAGCGTCAGTACTGGCTCCGACAGGGACTATCGGTTTCATGATGGATTGTGATACTACCGGAGTTGAGCCGGACTTCTCCCTAGTTAAGCTCAAGAAATTGATTGATGGCTCAAGCATGCAGATTGTCAATCAGACGATTCCGCAAGCACTGGCAAGGCTGGGCTACTCCCAATCCGCGCAAGAGGCTATCGTGGGTTATATCGGCGAAAATGGCCATGTCGTCGATGCCCCGGGGTTGAAGTTAGAGCATTACGAAGTATTCGATACCGCTATGGGGAAGCGTGCGATTGCTCCGATGGGGCATGTCCGCATGATGGCCGCTGTGCAGCCCTTTATCTCCGGCGCGATTTCAAAAACAGTGAACCTTCCAGAATCGGCTACCGTGGAAGACATTGCGAATGTCTACATGCAGGGCTGGAAACTCGGTCTGAAGGCGCTAGCGGTTTATCGGGATAACTGTAAAGTTGGGCAGCCGTTGTCTGAATTGAAGAAAGACGACAATAAGCCCATTCTTTCCCCAGCCCAAACTCCAGAAGTAAAGATTGAGTATCGCCCGTCGCGGACAAGACTGCCAAAGTCGCGGGTTAGCAGAACTACATCGTTTTCGGTAGCTGGCGCTGATGGCTATCTCACATCTGGCATGTACAACGATGGTTCCCTAGGTGAGCTTTTCTTGAAGCTGGGTAAACAGGGTTCCACGCTGGCTGGTGTTATGGATGCATTCTCGATTGCGGTTTCTATCGGGTTGCAATACGGGGTTCCGCTAGGAACATTCGTGCAGAAGTTCACAAACTTGAAATTTGAACCGGCTGGAATGACTGACGATCCGGATGTTCGGATGGCGCAATCCATCATGGACTACATCTTCCGCAGACTAGCTCTGGATTATTTGAGTTTTGATGAGCGTGCCGAGTTAGGGATTTTTACCTCAGCTGAACGCAAGCGTTATGTAGAAACCGGGTCGTATCTGGTGGATGAGGATGACCTCATTGATTCTGAATCGTTGAAGAATGATGCGGCAGATAGTCTGCATTTGAACGGACCTGGCCCAATGCAACCTGCACTTTTAGAGCCAAATCTGGATTTCCAGATCACTTCTACCGCCGACGTTTTGACTAATCTCACTGGGATGAAGATAGATGCTCCACTATGCATGACTTGTGGCACCAGGATGCGTCCATCTGGTTCCTGCTACGTCTGCGAAGGATGTGGTTCCACCAGCGGTTGCAGCTAACCCTGCAATCCCTCGTGTTTGCGTGAGTCCATGGTGGTTCGGAGAGCACTGCGACTTAACGCAGCCCGCAGCACAAGACGAATCGGGGATATGCCGTTGCTCCTACAGGCGAGTTACCTCCACTGATTGCCGCTGCCGGAGGCAAAGTCTCGCAGAGTTTGAGTGCCGTAATTTCGTAGCTGATTCACACCACGATTCAACGCCCGCTCCCTGTCTTTCTGCGCGCAAGTCGCAGAATCCAGAACATTCGGTAGTCAGGAAAGAACGGACTACGTGCTGCGCAATGCCTGCGCTGCGACGCAGCGCGACCAGATGATAAATGGGGGGGGGCTGCCACTCGCGGCTCTGCTCAACCGAGAACGTCCTAACCCTGCTGGTTGCCGCTTACCCGGTGGTTGGTGTGTCTACAAAGGGGTTGAAGCCCATTGCCAAATGAACGAGATGAAAGGTAGAGTCCATTGCGGCAAAGATGCATGAAAAGATGGAATCTGCGATGCAAACCAAACTCATACGTGTAGCAAAATATGCGGCATTTCTCCTAGTCTCGACTGGTCTTTATGGACTTGCCATGTTTGGGGTCTACACATGGCTTTCTGGCTATTCGTTACTGCTGGCGTATTTTGGGAATCTTGCACTCATCATTATCGCTTTGCTATGGGACGAAGCTAACTTCAAAATGTATGACAAGGTGTTGCAGTCGAAAGAAGCCCTTGATGAACTCAAAAATAGCCGTGTTTTTAGCTTCACACTAGAAGGGTTTATCTCGTTTAAGGCAGCACTCTACCTGTTCTATGTTTTAATAATGGTATTTTCGCGTGTTATTGCCACATACCCGAACCTCATTTATGAAAGCGTATCGAGTTTTATCATCGCGAACGAATACGGCATATTACTTCTCGTTGCTGTCGATATGTTTGCTGGGCAATTTGCAAAAGATCGTAAAAGAGCTACCACTGTATTAGAGAAGTTCGAGGACGCTTGGAAGGATAAGAAGGATCAGCAAGAGAAGCTGTGACGAAAATAGCAAAACAAGATACACTTTGCCTGCCATTAGCAGTTTCTTGCTGTCGTGCTGAGTGTTCTTGGGTCTGTTCTCGCCTAATCAGTTTGCGGGAGGTCGTTTTTGACTTCTTCGTGGTTGCGGAGTCTACGGCGCACCCGCTTAGTGTGGGTTCTGGGTTGGCGTTTAGACGAAGAATCAGCGCGTGAACCTGACCTGGCCGAAGCGCGCGGGACTGATTCTGGGGCTACAGGTTCGGAGAGCCAACCCTTAACAGCTTCGGGAATGTCCAAATCTGTAAACAAATGAGGTGACGTGGAATAGGTCTCTATTGGTTCGACAACGTCCAGCCGCAGCGCGGCAGCAATGAGCCGCCATCTGATGATGTCCACCCAGTCGACGAAGGTGACAGCCACCCCTTTCGCGCCCGCCCTGCCAGTGCGCCCAATTCGATGCACATAGGCAAGTTCATTATCGGGACACTCGTAGTTGATCACATGGGTCACGTCATCAATGTCGATACCCCTGGCTGCAACGTCGGTGGCCACTAGCACATCAACCCGGCCATCGCGGAAGCGCTTAAGTTGCCGTTCCCGCACCGGCTGGCTCAGGTCACCGTGGATGGTGGCCGCCTTGAAGCCCCTGCCGACCAGTTCATCGCTCAACTGCTGCGCCGAACGCTTTGTCCTAGTGAAGATCATGGTTCGTCCACGATTGGTCGCTTGCAGAATTTTCCCTACCAATTCAACTTTGTCCAGGTTATGCGCCTGATAGACAAACTGGGCAGTGTCAGGAACGGTCAACTGTGCATCGCCGGTTTCCGCCCTGACATTCACCGGTTGATTGAGATGCGTCCTTGCCAACGAAACGATCGGAGTCGGCATCGTGGCCGAAAACAGCATTGTTTGGCGCGATCTTGGAGTGAGCGCGATCAATGCCTCAACGTCCGGCAAGAATCCCAGATCCAGCATTTCATCTGCTTCGTCTAAAACTAAGACTTTAATCTGGGAAAGGTCGAGATTCTTCCGCTGCACCAAGTCCAGCAAACGTCCCGGAGTGCCGACTACCACATCAACACCTTCAGCTAGCGAATCGAGTTGCGGTTCGTAGCCAACACCGCCATAAACCGTTAAAACTCGCGCTTCCCGCACCTTGGAAGCGGCGGAAAGATCATTGCTGACCTGCAATGCAAGCTCACGAGTCGGGCACATTACCAGACCCTGCGGCGAACCTGACACGTAGCCCGAGTCGGAAACAACTTGGATTCGTTGCAGCAATCCAATTCCGAAAGCCAAAGTTTTGCCAGTCCCAGTGCGAGCCTGTCCGATGAGATCATCGCCTGCCAAAGCAATCGGAATAGCCAATTCCTGAATGGGGAACGGCTCAGTAATCTCGATTTGCGCCAAAGCTGCGATTATCTGCTCGCAGACTCCCAGTTCTGCAAATGATTTATGTGCTGTCATTGTTAAAATGCACCGAATCCGACTTTTCGGGCGTTCTCTTGCCCTAACTCCAAATAGGCGAGGTGAGATATTGGAATTATAATTCGACGCCCGTTTTCATCATCAATTGTAAAAACTGACTTGTCAGCCAGTGCTTTACTTACTGCTTTTTCGACCTCATCTGCGGTGCATGCCGTCTCTAGGGTCAATTCGCGCGCGACGTGTTTTATTCCTATCTTGATTTCCATCTATTCTCCTAGTCGGCGAAAGCCTCCAGCTCGTCTTGAGTTGCTTTACGTATCACTATTCGGGTCCATGATCCCAAGTAAACTCGCTGATTCAAGTCCAGTTCCATCTTGCCGCGTGGTATCGGCATAGAAGGAAGCGGACTATTTGCTGGGCCTACGAAAGTGCCATTTGCCGAGTCTAAATCTTCCACCCACCAGCGGGTTCCGTCAGTGGTCAGCATCGCGTGCTTGCGGCTGCAACCATTATCTAAGTCGCAGTCGATGTCTGGGAATGAGTTCAGCGAAGCAGAAGCCCTACCAACTAGGATGCTGCGTTTTTTCAACGGAATTATGTCGGGAAGTCCAGCAGACGGCAGGGGATCGGGTGAACCTTGCAACTCGTACCAATCTGGGTCTATCCAAAGCTCTCCGACCCATTCCAACGGCTTTTCTTGACTGACGACTACATCGCTAAGTGATGCGAGTTTGACCGATTCGGGTGCGGCAACATTTTGCACTTTGAATCCGGTATCTTCGTCCTCATATTCTTCGCCTTCTTCGTCGACTTCGTATTCGTCATCTGGGTCAACGTCTGCTTCGGCATCGGTCTCAAAATAATCATTTTCTTGATTATCAAAGATCGAAAGTGAGCCTTTCTCAGTCGGCTGCAACCAAGAGTTGTCCGGAACTGTTCCAGCAGTGAAGTCGCAACCGCAGCTTTCACAAAACAGTGCGCGAGGCACATTTTGTGCACCGCAATGCGGACAGAAGATAGTCTGAGCCGCAGTTTGCGGCATCGAAGTCTGTGGCACTAACGCGGCACCGCAGGTATCGCAGAAATCGTCGGTTTCACAGCTATGTCCATTCGGGCAAATTGTCATCTCAACCTCGAATCCTCGTGGTCTTTGTGGATGCTGTGTCTAAAGCCATCTCATCGGCCTTGTCCACTGCCTTCTTAAGCCTTACTGTTCCAGCGCCGGCGTCGGTAACGTCAACAACCTTACGCAGTTTTGTAGTCGCTTCAATGTTGCCAGTTTCGTCAGCCAACTTCACGGCTCGTCCCAGCTTAATAGTCGCCGTTCTTTCATCGCCAGCAGCTTTTGCTGCCAAACCTTCCTGAATGACTTGAGCTAACTCGGCTTGACCAGTGTAATGGGCGACTTCCGGATTGATCTGGGCGGTGAGGTTACTGTCCGCTGACCATTTTGCTTTCACCAGCCCTTGAGTGAGTACGTTTTGTCCCACGGCCAGCTGCACCCGAGCTGCCAACTGTTCTTGGCCGACAGATTTTGCAGGCAGTCGCACGCAAACATGGTAATCACGTTCTTCATCACCCCAAGCTCCAGTTGGGTAACTCATTGTCAGT
>WRJP01000123.1 GCA_009778535.1 Propionibacteriaceae bacterium
TAGGAGTCAACACATGAGAAAGCTGAGTCCAGACCAGCGATTCTGAAAAATCTTCGGTTTCGCAAAGCACCCGAAGATACCTAATGATCAAACACGAAAGTTGGAGCGTCATATGAACGTTAACGAAGAAGTAGAAAAAGACGTCAAGGCAAGTGAGCCTGACATGCGCGTCAGTGAGGGGGAACGCTGGGGTCGCCTGATTCTAGGCTCGGTAGTGTTGCTGTTTGTCGGCATCATCTACGTTTGGGCAATCCTGCGGATTCCGCTGGCGACAGAGTTCGGATGGGATTCTGGCCAGTTGAGCTGGAACTACACAATCACGATCATTGCATTTAGCCTTGGTGGATTCTGTGCTGGCCTAGTGGCCAAGAAAGTGTCAATACAGTTGCGCTTGATCATTGCGGCTGTGTTGCTATTCGGAGGCTTCTTCATTGCCTCGCAAATGGGAGATAACCTCTTCTTGCTGTATCTCTCCTATGGCATCATGGCCGGTGCCGGTGTCGGCATCGTCTATCTGACCGTCATTGGTGCCACGAATGCCTGGTTCCCGGATCGGCGCGGTTTGGCCTCTGGCATCTTGATGATGAGCTTCGCTTTGACGACGCTAATCATTGGCAACGTCGCAGATTTGATGATTAAAGCTGAATCCATCGGCTGGAGATCGACCTATGTCGCGCTTGCTATCGCAGAAGCTGCCATTGTATTGATCGCAGCTTTCGTCGTGAAGATGCCTAAGCCTGGAACGGTATTCCCGACTCCAAAGGCCGTCGCTAAGGCACAAGCTGCCGACAAGACCGCAGGTCAAGCGCCCGCACAGGATTACACCTCGGCGGAAATGGTCAAGCGCGCCTCTTTCTGGAAGCTCTTTGTGTTCTGTGCATTGCTGGCTGCGGTAGGCAGCGCGGCTATTGCACTGGTTGGCCAAATCTTCACCGAATTAGGACTTGGGGCTGCCTCACTAGCTACGGTCATCGGTATCGTTGCGCTCTTCAACGGTTTCGGACGCTTGGCTTCAGGCTGGCTGTTTGACAATGTTGGGATTCGCACCACGCAGTACATCACCAGCGCGATTGCAATCGCTGGCCCCGCTACCGTGGTGTTGGCCTTGGTGACCAATAACTTGGTAATCGGAATCATCGGAGTGAGTCTGTGCTACTTCTCCTATGGTTTCGCGCCTACAACAAGCTCGGTGTTTGCCTCCAGCTTCTATGGCATGAAGAATTTCTCGCAGAACTTCTCCATGCTGAACCTGTTCCTGATTCCGGCACCGTTCGCGGCAACCATGGGTGGCTTGCTCTTCGTAAGCACAAACAGCTTCGTTGTCCCGTTCGCTATCCTCGCTGGTGCTCAGGTTATTGGCTTGTTCATCAACTTAACAATCCGCAAAGCCTGAGTATCGCACTAACTTAGGCAAACATTGTCCCGCGGTCGGAGTTCTCTGGCCGCGGGACAATGCATATTGGAGCTATTTGTCACTGAACTGATCACCTGACAACCCTACGACTCGCAGTGCCGATACCTCGTCTGCAATAACCTGGAATAGGAACCGAATACCATGATCAGAACTTTTAATGAACTCACCCAGATAGCGCGCAACACCGCAGCGCCAAAAAAGGTAGCCGTCGTCGCCGCTCACGAAGAGCACGTTTTAGAAGCCGTTGACCTCGCCCACAGTGCAGGCATCTTAGATCCGATTCTGATAGGCGATAAAGGCGCGATTGCGGCAATAATCCAAGCTCACGGGTATCAATTGACCGCTGCCGAAACCATTGCTGCTCCCGGCGACGTTGGCGCCGCCCAAATGGCCGTTTCGATGGTACGCGAGGGTGCCGCAGATTTCATCATGAAAGGCAAACTCCAAACTGCCGACCTGCTGCGGGAAGTCGTGAACAAAGAACGCGGATTGAGCCAGGGGCGAGTCATGTCACATTTCGGCATCTTTGAGCTACCGGCGTACCACAAGCTGCTAGCCGTAACTGACGGTGGAATGGTTCCCCACCCCACCTGTGACGAGAAACTCGACATACTCACCAATGCCGTTGATGTCCTACATGTTTTGGGATACGAAATGCCAAAGGTGGCTGTTTTAACGGCGACAGAAACAACCAGCCCCAAGATGCCAGAATCTATCGATGCAGCCAAGCTGAAACAGTTGAATGAAACTGGGGAAATCAGCGGCTGCATCGTCGAAGGCCCAATCTCTTTTGACCTGATGTTCAGCGAAGCTGCGGCACGAGTCAAAGGCTACGCCAGCCCCGTTACCGGCGATGCTGACTTACTCGTCGTGCCAAATATGACCTGCGGCAACCTGCTGGCCAAGGCATTCCAGTTTACGGCCGGTGCAAAAATGGCTGGAATGATTACTGGCGCGCGGGTACCAATCGCCCTTGTCTCACGCGGAGCGGCAGCAGAAGAAAAATATCTTTCACTACTGCTTTGCGCAGTAGCAGCAACTACAAGGGACAACTGATGACAAAAAAAATACTTTCGATCAACCCCGGTTCAACCTCCACAAAAATCGCACTCTACGAAGATGAAATGGAGGTTTTCTCCGAGAGTGTCACACACTCAACCCAGGAGATATATCAATTCGACGAAATCATTGACCAATTCGACTTCAGAATGAACGCCGTCACTTCCGTTTTGACTAAACGCGGCGTAGAACTGAACACTTTAGCTGCGATTGCTGGCAGAGGCGGACTTTTACCAGGTTTGCTTGGCGGAGGGTATCGCGTAAATGCAGCACTAATTGAAGCTCTGATTAGCGATAAAGTTTCCCCCCATGCTTCAAATCTTGGAGCGAAGATTGCCTCAGAAATTGCCGAACCCCTTGGGATCAACGCCTACATCTATGACGCACCTTCGGCGAACGAATTCCCCGAGATCGCTGTTATCACGGGGATTCCCGAAGTCCGTAGGCAGAGTATGTGCCATGTATTGAACATGAAAGCCATGTCACGCAAAGTTGCAGCCGAGCGCGGTGAAAACTACGAGTCGCTGCGGCTATTGGTGGCGCATTTGGGGGGTGGAATTACATTTTCCGCAATAGACGGCGGGAAAATCGTTGACTCTCTCAGCGACGACGCCGGCGCATATGCCCCAGAGCGCTCTGGCAGCATCCCAATCCTTGCGGTTGTAGATATGTGTTTTTCCGGTAAATACACCAAGCGAGAATTGACTGCCAAGATCAGGGGTCGAGGCGGACTTGCTGCCTACTTTGGGACTTCTGACTGCCGCGAAATCGAGAAGATGATCGAAGCTGGCGATGCGGAGGCAAAGCTGCGATATGAAGGGATGGCCTACCAGATAGCGAAAGGTATCAGTCTGCTAGCACCAGTGTTTTCCGGCCAAGTTGACTACGTGATTCTCACTGGAGGACTTGCACATTCAAAAATGCTTACGACGTGGGTATCGCAGCGAGTAGGTTTCATTGCTCCAGTTGTGATCGCCCCTGGAGAAGACGAAATGGAAGCACTATCGCTGGGCGTGCTCCGAATTCTGCGAGGCGAAGAAGCAGCCCGCGAATACGCCGAGTGAAAACACTTCTTTGCAGACGAAAACCGAAAGCCATAGACAGACATTCCGCGGCGAGCTAGTATAGGCTCACCGACCGACCAGTCGGCCGGTATGTTTTTAAGAACGCGGACAACTGAGCGGGTATTATCGCCTTAGGAGCTCTGCGTCGAGAGTGCTGCGGCCAGAAAAAGAAGGTGGGAAAGTCAATGCTGATGATTCAACCTGATCGAGTCGGAGCCTAAGAGCTATTCCAGCAAATGTCGGAACTGGAGGGAAATATTTTATGGTAACGATCAAGTATCGCGCCGAAATCATACCTGAGAATTGCACCGGGTGTCAGAAGTGCGTCTGGGTTTGCCCAACACAGGCTATTGAAATGAAAGACAACATCGCAGTTATCAACGCCGACATCTGTCTCGGCTGCCGCAACTGCCATGGCGTCTGCACCACCGATGCCGTTACGCGCTTAGAACGTGACGAGCCGCTGGTAATCAAGGCCGACATCGAAGGCGTTTCTAAGGAAGACATTGAAGCGCTCTGCAAGAAAGCGCATTTGCACCCCAGGCAGTGGCATTGCATGTGTACCCAAACCCGCGTGGGCGAAGTCGCGGCAGTAGTCTTGAAGGGTGCCACCACTGTCGAGGAGCTTACCTTGAAAACCGGCATCCGTTCTGGTTGCACCGCCTACTGCCAGATGATGTCAATGCGGCTGCTTGAAGCTGCCGGACACGAGTTGACGCCGCCTCCAAAATGGGGTTGGTATCCGACCACGGCAAACATGTGGGACAACGTATCCCAAGACGTAATAGAACAATACCCAGGGTACTTCCTGGAAGAAGATAAAGACGTGTTCCGAAAGGTGGAGTCATGAGTCTAGCTGTCGAAAACCTGCTTGAACGCCCAGCTCCTGGGATGATTCGCCCCTCGCAATATGGTGCTGACACACCCAACCGGCAACCAGCCATGCGTGCTGCCGACCTGCCAGGCATGGTAGGACTGTCGATACCAGAACTATTCCCAGACATCCCGCGTGCCATCTACACCGAAGGCGACGACCTGGAGCCGGTCTACCAGGCAACTATCGCCGCGCTCGAAAACGTTGACATGTCGATGATTCAGGAGCGCTCAACCGTCAACATCTTGGTCTCGCAATACGGTTTCATGATTATGGGCGGCTACGCCTACCGTGAGATGGTTCGCGCCATCAAGGAAACGGTAGAACGCCGCACTGGCTGCAAGCACATCCGGCTACGGGTCACCACCGGCTTTAGGCTCAAGGAACCCGAAGAAGTCATCGAGTTCTACAAACTCAACGAACTTTTCGACGGCCAGGCGCTGCCAGCGCTCTACATCGACCAAGGTGTACCCATTGAGACGCCGATTGGCACACTCATGGGTGTGAAGCGGGTCTATGACGCCGACTTCATCATCCACGCACATCACGGCGAACTGCGCGAACTTGACATGCATCGCATGATGAGCCGCACTATGAAGCCTTTCTCGATGTCGTATGCCCGCTTCGAGACCCGTTCGGTACATCACTTGAACTTCGGGCCGCGCTCCTCAAATGTCGTACCGCGTATGATCTTTGAATCGGACTTCGTGCAGAAGAAGTGGACATTCGGCGTATTCATGGCCACCTCACCCCAGGGCGTCACCGGTATTGAAGCTGGAAACGACTTGATGCCGATTGATCGTAAGCTGGCACTGCTGGCGTTCAAGTCCTACGGCAAGATTCGTGAACTCCTCAATGAGATCAAAGACTGTGTCGTCATCATCGACGGCTCCGGC
>WRJP01000124.1 GCA_009778535.1 Propionibacteriaceae bacterium
GCATTCATGTAAGACATTTTGAAGCCCCCGTCGAAACCACGAACTCCCCTGTACCAACCCTAGAGTCAGCACTAAACCAGCAGGAGCTCACTACTTGTCAGTTGAGTGGAGCCATGGGCTCCTTATCGAAATACCGAAGGTGGTTGAGTGCCGACACTAGTGTCGGTGTATCGAAACCCAGAAGCAGATTGAGTAGGCCGAAGGCCATATCGAAATACCGAAGGTGGTTGAGTGCCGACACTAGTGTCGGTGTATCGAAACCCAAAGGGAGGGGCGTAGCGGGTTTTGGGACGCATGTCTTGTATCCCCTATCGCGCAGATGCCCTATAGGAGCTTTAACCCCGCATTTTTCGTGAAATACAAGCAATTAGGACGCATTCCGCACAGAAATATTTGGAAAAAAGCGCTAGAATGGTTCTGTTTGGAAATATCAAAGAAAACCACTGATAACGCCGCCTACGGTATCTGAAGTCTGTTACTGAGGGAAACCAGTTGGCGGCATTGTTGCGGGTGGCCAGGAGGACATGTGAGTCAAAACGTTGCTGCGCATTCAGATTTGCTTGCAGCCGAGCAAGCAGCCCACGTAGCTGAGGGTGTGTACGGCGCTGAAGCGATCACCGTACTTGAAGGACTCGATCCAGTTCGCAAACGCCCCGGAATGTACATCGGGTCGACCGGAGAACGCGGACTTCACCACCTTGTTTACGAAGTTGTCGACAACTCAGTAGACGAAGCTCTGGCAGGCTATGCGAACGATATCGAAATCAAACTACTGCCTGGCGACGGCATCCAAGTAACCGACAATGGCCGAGGCATCCCGGTGGCAATTCACCAAAGCGAAGGCATCTCCGCATTGACAGTGGCTCTAACGATGTTGCACGCCGGCGGAAAATTCGGCGACGGCGGTTACAAGGTTTCTGGCGGGTTGCATGGCGTGGGCGTCTCGGTGGTAAACGCTCTCTCAGACAAACTCACCGCAGATGTCTACCGAGACGGGTACCATTGGCGGCAGTCATTTGCCTTGGGCGACCCAACTTCCGAGCTGGAAAAACTGGAAGCCACTACGCGCCGCGGCACAGTGATCACGTTCTATGCCAGCCCCAGTGTGTTTGAAACTACGCGTTATTCCTTTGATACACTCGCTACGCGTTTTCGGGAAATGGCCTTCCTCAACAAGGGTCTGACTATCTCGCTGATTGACGAACGCCCGTCTTCGGACGATGACGAGGAGGTCGCCTCTACTCGGAAGAAAACATTCCGGTATGAGAATGGCCTGATCGACTACGTCAAATATCTGACCGGTTCCAAAGACACCATCGGTTCAGTTATCGCCATAGAATCGATCTCGCCTGAGGGAGCAATGAGCTTGGAAGTCGCAATGGCGTGGAATGTCTCCTTCACCGAATCGGTACACACCTTCGCCAATACGATCAACACCCATGAAGGCGGCGCCCATGAAGAAGGCTTCCGAGCCGCTTTGACGAATACTGTGAACAAGTGGGGCGAGACTTGGGGGCTGATCAAGAAAAAGGACGACCGCGTATCGGGTGACGACATCCGCGAAGGGCTAACAGCCATCGTTTCAGTTAAATTGGCCGAACCACAGTTTGAAGGCCAAACGAAGACCAAACTGGGCAATACCGAAGCGCGCTCGTTTGTGCAAAAGGTTGTCAACGACTTGCTCGGCGACTGGTTTGAGCGGAACCCGTCAGAGGGCAAGGACATCATCCGCAAAGCTCAAGCAGCTGCTTCGGCGCGGATAGCGGCTCGTAAGGCCAGGGACTTGGCACGCTCGCGAAAGGGGCTCCTTTCGGGAGTAGGCGAATATGGAAAACTGGCTGACTGTTCCTCTACCGAGCCAAACGAGTGTGAAGTGTTCATCGTGGAGGGCGATTCCGCCTCTGGTTCAGCCAAGGGTGGACGCGACCCGCGGATTCAAGCGATTTTGCCGATTCGGGGAAAAATCTTGAACGTTGAGAAGGCGCGGCTGGATCGAATTCTGCAAAATCGTGAGGTTGCGGCGATCTTCAATGTTTTAGGCACCGGGGTTCAAGACGACTTCGACTTGGCTAGGTTGCGCTACCACAAAGTGGTGCTGATGGCCGATGCGGACGTGGACGGTGCCCATATCCGTACACTGCTGCTGACATTGCTTTTCCGGTTCATGAAACCACTAGTGCAAGGCGGCTTCATCTATCTGGCGCAACCGCCGCTGTTCCGCCTGCGCTGGTCAAATGCGCCCCATGAACTCGCCTACTCCGATGATGAACGAGACCGGTTACGCGACGGCGGACTGGAAGCAGGCAAGAAACTGCCGAACCAGAATCCGATTCAACGCTACAAAGGCTTGGGCGAGATGAACCCTGAAGACCTGTGGGACACGACGATGGATCCCACCAAACGCACGCTGCTGCAAGTCACCTTGGAAGATGCCGCTGCCGCTGATGAAATGTTCACAGTGCTGATGGGCGAAGACGTCGATCAGCGCAAACAATTCATCCAACGCAACGCTAAAGACGTACGGTTCTTGGACATATAGGGATTGATGATGAGCGATACAGAAGAAATAGAAGTTGAACAAGAGCCCGAAACGCTACAGACGTTAGCTCCAACCGTTGGCAAAATTGACGAAATTGATCTGAAAGAGGAGATTCAACGCTCCTACCTCGACTACGCCATGAGTGTGATCGTGGGACGGGCACTGCCTGACGTGCGCGACGGATTGAAGCCAGTACACCGCCGGGTGCTGTACGCGATGTACGACGGCGGCTACCGGCCAGATCGGGGTTGGAATAAATGCTCGCGCATCGTCGGTGACGTGATGGGTCGTTTCCACCCGCATGGGGATGGCGCGATCTATGACACGCTGGTACGGCTGGCTCAACGCTGGGTGATGCGTGCACCTTTGGTTTCAGGTCAAGGCAACTTCGGGTCGCCTGGTAATGATCCAGCGGCAGCGATGCGGTACACAGAATGCAAAATGGCACCGTTGAGTATGGAGATGGTGCGCGACATCACCGAAGATACGGTCGATTTTCAACCGAACTATGACAATAAGGAAAAAGAACCCGTCGTGCTACCGGCTAGGTTCCCGAATCTGTTGGTCAATGGTTCGACTGGGATTGCGGTTGGGATGGCGACGAATATTCCCACCCACAATTTGCGGGAAGTCGCTTCGGCTGTGCAATGGTTGTTAGAAAATCCTGAGGCCACCAAGGAAGAAATTCTGGAAGCTGCGATACAGCGGGTTAAAGGGCCGGATTTCCCCAATGGCGCCTTGATTGTGGGACGTCAGGGTATTGAAACTGCCTACCGCACGGGTCGCGGCTCGGTCATCATGCGCGCCGTCATCGACATTGAGGAAGACGCTAAGGGACGCACCCAGTTGGTCGCCCGTGAACTTCCGCACATGTGCAATCCAGACAATCTGGCCGAAAAGATCGCCGGACTGGTGAAGTCTGGAAAGCTGAGTGGGATTGCAGACATTCGAGACGACTCATCGCAGCGCACCGGTCAGCGGTTGGTGATTTTGCTCAAGAGGGACGCCGTGCCGCGAGTTGTAATCAACAATCTCTACAAGCACACGTCGTTGCAAGAGACTTTTGGGTGCAACATGCTGGCCTTGGTGGATGAGGTTCCGCGCACCCTGCGGCTAGATCAATTCATTTCGTATTGGGTCAGACATCAAATCTCGGTCATTCAGCGCCGTACTGCATATCGTCTAGCCGAGTCGGAGAAGAACGCTCACTTAGATCGGGGCTTGGTGAAGGCTTTGGATCGCCTCGACGAGGTGTTGGCGCTGATTCGGGGAAGCCGTGACGTCGAAATGGCGCGTGAGGGTTTGAAAGAGCTGTTAGAGATAGACGACCTGCAAGCTACTCACATTCTGAACACACAACTGCGCCGTTTGGCCGCGATGGAGATACAGCAAATCCTTGACCGGTTGGCTGCCATAGAGGAGCGCATCAAGGACTATCGGGATATTTTGGCCAGACCCGAGCGACAGCGGAAAATCATCTCTGAAGAATTGGCTGAAATCGTTGAGAAATATGGCGAAGATCGGCGTACCCAGATCATTGCCGCTGATGGCGATCTATCAGATGAGGATTTCATTCCTGACGACGAGATGGTGGTGACCATCACTCGCGGCGGTTATGCCAAACGTACCCGCACCGACCAGTACCGCACTCAAAAACGCGGCGGTAAGGGTGTCAGAGGGGCGACATTGCGTGCCGACGATGAAGTGGAACATCTTTTTGCCACTACTAATCATCAGTGGATTCTGTTTTTCACGAATTTGGGGCGGGTTTACCGTTCTAAGGTCTGGCAGTTGCCCGAAGCGGGACGGGACGCGAAAGGCGGCCACGTAGCTGGGCTGTTGTCGTTCTTGCCGGATGAACGGATAGCGCAGGTTTTGACACTGCGTAGCTACACCGATGCTCCCTATTTGCTGTTGGCTACCAAGTATGGGTTAGTGAAAAAGACAGACCTGCGTGCCTACGACTCGCCGCGGCAGGCGGGCGTGCTCGCTATTGGGTTCAGGAGGCCAGACGACGAGTTGGTCGGGGCGCAGCTTTGTAGCACCTTTGACGATGTGCTGCTGATTTCAAAGAAGGGGCAGGCTATTCGCTTTGCCGCTGATAATGAGCAGTTACGTCCGATGGGTAGGGTGACTTCTGGGGTGACCGGAATGAAATTCCGTCATGGGGACGAGTTGCTCTCCATGTCGGTCATCGGCGCGGACATGCCCACAGACGACCGTTTCGTGTTCACTGTGACAGATGGCGGTTTTGCCAAACGCAGCGCGGTGGCGAACTATCGCTTGCAAAGCCGTGGGGGTCTTGGAGTTAAAGCCATGAAGCTCAACGAGGATCGGGGCTCGCTGGTAGGCGGTCTGGTCGTCACTGAGTCTGATGAGATCATTGCCATCAAGACTTCCGGGCAGGTGATTCGTTCGCTGGTGAATGAAGTGCCTTCCAAAGGACGCGATACCATGGGCGTTAAGTTCGTTGCAGTGGATGACCAGGATGCCGTTTCGGTGATAGCTCTAAACCCTGAATCGGACAGTGAGCCAGCCGAAACCGCCTCAAATACTGAGGCAATTCCACTTCAAGGCACAGATGACGGTACGGTGGATGCTTAACAGCTACGACTTTGGGCGTAGTTGCTAGAAATGTGTTTGTTCAGAGGGCATCAGGAGGATAGCGGTGGATAATCCCGAAAACAATAGCGA
>WRJP01000125.1 GCA_009778535.1 Propionibacteriaceae bacterium
CGACGTACTCCGGCTCAACATCGGGAAGGAAATAAAAATCGTATGCGACAGCTTGCGGAGCGGGATTTTCCGGTATCGTCGGTTCCACCGGAGCTTTCACTCCAGTTGCACGTTTGCCCTTACTGCCCATCGTAGGTAGCTCCGGCGAGTTCAATAGTTTTCGTGGCGACTTTTTCAACCAACTGCGGCTCATGGCTGGCCAAAACTATTGCCAATCCGCGCTTGCGTTCTGCCAGCAGTCGTGCCGAAAGCCACGCGACCCCCTCAGTGTCGAGTCGTTGTTCCGGCTCATCAAGCACCAGAAGTTTCCGCGGACGTATGAATGCAGTCGCCAAGGCGAGGCGGCGGCGTTGCCCTGACGAGAGAGTCCCGGGAAGCTGGCCAGATTGCGGCACTAACTGAACTTCCTGTAAGACTTCGTCAACGGCATCGTCTGAATCTGGGATGCCATGCGCTCTGGCAAGCAAATCCAGGTGTTCGACTACGCTCAAGTCGGGAAAGAAATCCAGATCGTCGATCACGGTGGCCACATCACGGCGAATCCGCGGGTCGGTCTCCATCACCCGCACTCCGTTCACCTCGACTACACCAGAATCGGGACGATCAGCCCCAACGATGCAACGTAGAATCGTTGATTTTCCAACTCCGTTACGTCCGGTGAGCGCAACCGCCTCCCCAGGAAAAACATTCAGTGAAAAACCTTCGATGATCGTCACCGGCCCGAATGATTTCTTCAAATCTGCGACCCGTAACACCGGTTCATTTTTTGCCATAGCTAGATTCTCCCATGAAACCGACGGCCAAAATGTCGACCATATGCCCAAGCGGCGATCTTGTGGCCACCGCAAGGCGGCAGGTGAACGTTGTGCAGGAGTTCGGTTAGGCTGTGCTGGTGAAAGCTGACCTGCGGCGGCAACCTAGTCAAGTCGTATCAATGTTTGATGCGACTGCCTCCCGATACGACCTGGTAAACGACATCCTCTCGCTGGGGCAAGATCGAGCTTGGCGGAGAGCAACAGTGAGCGCTGTCGCTCCGAAGCCGGGGCAGGTGATTCTTGATTTGGCGGCGGGAACCGGCACTTCATCAGCCCCTTACGCCGCTTCGGGAGCTGTGGTGGTTGCAGCAGATTTGAGTTATGGAATGCTGGAAGTCGGAAAAAGACGGCTTGGAGAGCTCTTCTTAGTTAATGCCGACGCGCTCGCGCTGCCATTCGCTGCGGAAACGTTCGATGCGGTTACGATTTCATTCGGGCTGCGTAATGTTGTTGACACTGCGGCGGCTTTGATCGAATTACGCCGTGTCACAAAGGTCGGCGGACGCATTGTAATCTGCGAATTCGCTACCCCGACGCTTTCTGTGCTGCGTTTCGCTTACCATCAGTATCTGCGTCATGTTCTTCCGAACCTCGCCCAAGTCGTATCCTCTAATCCAGCAGCATACGAATATCTGAGCGAATCTATTCTGGCTTGGCCTGACCAAGAGCAACTTGCAGGACTGCTGAAACGCACTGGCTGGAAAACTGTGAGCTGGAAAAATCTCAGTGCAGGCATCGTAGCCTTGCATCGGGGGTATGCGTGAGTTTTCTGCTTGATGCCTACGCAGCTAGATCGTGTTCGGTGAAGGTGTACCACAGGTTTTCTGCACCAACTATTCCCCGCGAAAGTACCTACCAAAGTTTCCCTGGAGCTGCCGAATTCAATCGGCGGGTTTTGAGCTTGCTTTCCCAAAAAACCAATAGCGCCGACTTACGTTTGGATGACGAAACTGCCTGCCAGCAAGCTATGGAAGCCGGGGTCGAACTTATTATCGGTGGAAAGCTCCCCAGCGATGTTGAAAATCACCGCATGGGAAGGGTTCCTTTGCTGATACGCGAAGCTGAGGGTTGCGGCTACTTTCCGGCAGTTTTCAAATACCAGCGCGTCGTCGAACATCGCGCAGCTAGCACATTCGAGTATTCGACGTTGACCGAACCAACGCAGCGAGTGTTAGTGGCTGACCGTCGTTTCCGCTGGTATTGGAGTTCTGCTATCGCGTTGCAATTGGCACACTACTGGCTGCTGCTTCAAGCCTGTGGTGCCGCGCCCACAGCAGCGCCGCAAGGCGGAGTTATTGGGACTGACGAGCTGGGTGAGAATCAGCCAGTAATAAGCTGGATTGATCTGGATTCACCCAATATCGGCACATCAACTAGTGAAATAAGTCCGCTGCAACTATATGCCACGGAGTTCTCCCAGCGGGTGCAGATTGCCGAACGAGTGATTGCTGGCGATAAAACCCTTGAGACCGAAATTTGGCCTATCATCAGCGCCGAATGTGAGTCCTGCGCTTGGCCTGAGCTTTGTGTACAACGCCTAGATCAAGACGATCTAAGCCTACGCCTGCGCAAAACTCCGCTTAACCCGTACGAAATTCAGACACTACGCACCCTTGGTGTAACAACGACAGTTGAACTCGCCGCCTGCGATCTGGAAAGTTTATTACTGGAATATCTGCCCTTAGTCGAGCAGCGCAGCGGTGCAGAATCGCGTATCAGAAGCGCGCACCATCGCGCCACGCTAATGCAAGCGGGTCTGGAATTGGAGCGGCTCACTACAGCATCAATTGAATTGCCACACGCTGAGCTTGAGATCGATATTGATCTTGAAACTAATGGCGAAGATCGGGTATATCTTTGGGGTTTCTGGGTGGATGACAAAGGCAGTGGCGAATCCGGTTATCAATCGTTTTCCAGTTTCGCAGAACTTGACGATGCCGCAGAAATCGTGCTGGCTCGTACTGCATTAGCGTGGCTTGCAGCGAAAGTTGCCAATGTGGATGCCAAGATATACCACTATTCCGATTATGAAAAGGTTCGCATTTCGCGTTTGGCCGAAAGCAGCAACGACCCAGCTATTTGTTGGGCGAAAGAGTATGCGAAGACTCACTTTGTCGATCTCTTCAAGGTTGTCAAGACCAATTTCTTCACAGTGAGCGGATTGAGGCTGAAGAATGTTGCCAGTGCCGCTACCGGTTTCACCTGGCGCGATTCCGACCCGAGTGGGCTCAACTCTATGCGCTGGTATGAGCAAGCTGTTGGCGCTAGCGATGAAGCTGCGCGCAATAGCGCTCGACAACGCATCTTGGAATACAACGAAGACGACGTGTTAGCCACTTGGTCGCTGCGGCGTTGGTTACGCACCCAATAGCCCCTCATCCGCTGGTTGAGTGCCAACCCGAGGGTCGGCGTATCGATCCTGTGACACTGTGACGGCGTGCGACCAGATGACGGAGGGTGACGGGCAGTTTGCTCAGATTTTGCTTGTGGTTTCTGGTGAGACGTCGTCTTCGGCCTGTTCAACCGACCGCGATGTCAGCAGCAATCTGGGTAAGCTGACGCGCATGAGTGGCGCGGTGGCTGCGATCAAGTTGCACGACAAGTACTTCCAGGCCGTTGACCGGCACTGACAGGGCACGCCGCAACTCAGCGCGGGTCGTTATCCTCCGAGCAGATACTTGGTAAGCTTGGGCAACCGCCACTAAGTCAGTGGGTACCCCAGCGGCAAAAAGGCGCTCAAACACTGAATCGAACTGAGGTTGTCCATATTCCAAGGTAGCAAAGATAGAGCCGCCGCTGTCGTCGGCAACCACAATTCGTAACTTCGGACTCGGTTCTGCTACGCCGATAGCCAGCGCATTGGAATCGTGGATAAATGTCAGATCACCGCAAAGCAACGTCGTCGGTTTATGTGACCCCAGCGCTATTCCCATCGCTGTGCTCAGGGTACCGTCGATGCCAGCCAGTCCCCGGTTTGCGTAAACGAGAGGGCTTTCTCGCTCTGGAATCGGAGCTAGGTCAGCGTCACGGATTGGGTTGGAACTGCCCAAAACCAGTACCTCATCACCGCTGACCGCTGCCAGCACCTGCGAGGCCAATTCTAATCCTGTGAGCGCGTCGCCTGTTCGCGGCAGTTTTGCGGCGGCCGCAGCATCGGTCGCTTTCCAGGCATCCAACCAGGTGAGATCACCAGCAGGAATAACAACCTCATCGGCGAAATACTGCGCGCGTTGACCTGGGTCGTTTCGAGAACCTCCAGCAACGACGATCTCGACATCGTCGCGTGCCAGCAGCGCAGATACTCCGCGCGACAGCGTGGGATGCCCAAAGACGATGACGCGCTGGATTTGGTTCGCTAGTTCCGACCCTAGGATGATACGTCCGCAGGACAAGGCATTCGAACCGAAGCGGGCATTGCTTGAAGGTTCCGCGATCAGTGGCAGCATCGCGGTCTCAGCCAGTTTGCGAGCCTGCTTGCCAGTACCGGGGGTTGCGTCTCCGCAAATCACCACTGTACGCAACTCGGGAGCTAGCTCTAGCACCTTCTGGACTCGGTTGCCGGGTCGAAAATCCACTCGTGGTAGATCGGGAAGTTTTATAGGCGGCGCGTCAACCAACGGTTCGGCGAGATGAACATTTAGCTGTACTGGCCCGGCATGCTCTCCAAATGCACCAATGGCATGTCCGAACCCCCGCGTTGTCTGAGCTGACCAACTGCTAGCAGGCGCGTTTGAGTCTAAATTTGCTTGCCAACGTACGAAATTTGCGAAGATTCCACTCTGAGCAGTGGTTTGATTGGCTCCAAAATCTTCCAACCAAGCAGGCCGATCTGCGCTAAGAATCAGGAGCGGGATTTGAGAGTGAGAGGCTTCCATCACCGCCGGAAGTAGATTGCCGACAGCGGTACCTGAAGTCGTGATGACCGCGACGGGGGTTCGGTTTGCTTTAGCCAAGCCCAGTGCCAAGAAACCTGCTGTGCGTTCGTCGATACGGACATGCAACTGCACTGGCGCTGCTTCGGCGGCCAATGCCAGCCCCGCGCTGCGTGAACCCGGGCACAACACGATGTCCGTCACACCTTGAGCCACCAAAGCTGCGACGACAGTGTTCGCACATTCTTGCGACTTACTCACGCGCGGTTCCTTCCTCCCAACGCGTTTGCCAGCTCGCGCTGGCCGCAACACTAGCTTGCCACGATGTGGACTCGCTCAGGGTCAGTTCCCGAAGTTCAATCTGACCAGCTACTGCCAGCAGGGGTTCAGTCACGACATCGTTGACCAGCAAAGCTGCGGTATTCAATCCGCAGGCATAGGGTAAGGCTGGGAGCGCTGCCGCCAGCGCTAGTCCCATCCGCAGGCCAATCGACGATTCCAGAGCCGAGGAAACCA
>WRJP01000126.1 GCA_009778535.1 Propionibacteriaceae bacterium
ATTCTTTCTTCGCCCAAGGTGCAACCTGAGAAGGCTAAGGCAACCGAGATCACCAGGATTCCTAACCCGTTCACTATCTTCGAGATATGCGCCATGAGCTACTCCTTCTGCTTGCTCTACGTGCAAACTCTATTACACCCGTACAACCCACTTGCTTTGCGACGACGTGCTTTCACCAGATTCCGCTTCCAGCATTACAATATCTCCGCTTTTCTCCCCTTCACGCGAACTCATTGCCTGCTGCGACCAGAGGGAGAGCGTGCACCAACGAGGAGGGCTTCGAGGAATTGAGCTACTCCGTCCTCATCGTTTCCAGGGATCACCATTTGTGCTACTTCAAAAACTTCAGGTGCGGCGTTAGCTACCGCTATGCCGAGTCCGGCCCAGGTGAGCATTTCAACGTCATTATTTGCGTCTCCTATTGCTGCGACCTGTTCTTTGGGTATCTCTAGCGAATCAGCAATCCACGCAACTCCCTTTGCCTTGGTAACTGTGGCGGCTCCGATCTCGACAAATGCGGCTCCACTAGTGGTGGCATGGATTTCAGCAATCCCCGATTCTTCCAGATACTCACGTAGCACTTCGGGTGATATTTGCTCGTGACGAGCGACAAATTTGACTGTCGGCTCGGCACAAATTTCTGCCAAATCCATCAACACAAATTTGCGACGGTCATGCAGCAATTCGCGTTCAGTCATCACTTTTAGATATTCGGGCTGCGTAACGAAGGTATCTCCCAAGTCGCGAGTGGCACCAAACAAGGTTCCGGGAGCCTTCTCCAACAAATAATCGACTACCTGTTTTTGGCTTGCAGGCGAAACCTGCTCTACGAAAAGCACCCGCTCATTGCTGTAGTCGAACCCTATTGCACCATTGCTAGTAACAGCGAAATCGAAATCTTCGACGGGGAAAGTGGCCGGTAAAGATGCAAATTGGCGGCCAGTTGCTACCACGAAGATTATTCCCGCAGCGTGGGCTGCCGCCAAGGCTGCCAACGTTCGGGCTGTCAGCTCTTTTCTGCTGTTCAGGATCGTGCCGTCCAGATCAAACGCAATCATTTGTAGCTGCATCAGTTACCGCCACTTAACAACCTGCGTCCGGCGAAGGCTCGACCCAATGTGACTTCGTCTGCATATTCGAGATCGCCTCCCACCGGTAATCCGCTGGCTAATCGTGAAACTAATATCCCAATCGGCTCCAAGAGCCTAGCAATATAAACAGCCGTTGCATCCCCCTCCAGGTTAGGGTTAGTGGCTAGGATGACTTCCTTCACGCCGGTATCTTCCAAGCGTTGTACTAACTCACGGATGCGCAGGTTGTCCGGACCTATTCCATCAATGGGGCTAATCGCTCCGCCAAGCACATGGTACCGGCCGCGGAATTCGCGGGTGCGTTCTATCGCCATCACATCTTTTGATTCTTGAACGACACAGATTGCACCCAGGTCACGTCTAGGGTCACCGCAGATTCGGCAGTGGCTGTCTTCGCTAACGTTGAAGCAGATTGAGCAGAACCGCGCCTTTTCCACCACTTCGCGCAACGCGTCCGCTAAACGTTCAACATCTGCTTTTTCGGATTCGAGAATGAAAAAAGCAATCCGCTGGGCACCCTTTGGCCCTACTCCAGGAAGACGCCCTAACTCATCAATCAGGGTCTGGATCGGTCCTTCGTACACCTACAGCCTTTCGCTACGCCTTAAAAACCAGGTATTTGTGGCATGGTAGCTTGTGCTACCTGCGTAGCGCGGGTATTTGCGTCACGAACCGCCGCAACAATCAGATCTGCAAGAGTCTCAGTGTCGGTCGGGTCGCAGGCTTCTGCGGCTATTGTCAGTCGTTTGAGTTCTCCAGCCCCACTCACAACAGCCTCGATCAAGCCCGCGCCAGCGCTACCTGTGATCTCACGTTCGGAAAGTTCGGCCTGTGCCTGTTGGAATTGGCTTTGTAGAGCCTGCGCCTGAGAAAGAATACTTCCGAAGTCCAAATTATTTAGGTCAAGATTGCCTAAATTGGTGCTGATCATGCTGTCGGGTTCATTTTCGGTCATTGTTAGCCTTTCTCCATAGTGGTTTCTAGTAGTGTCGCGCCAAGTTCATTGCGGAGCAGTTCTGCAACGTCTTTGGCATCGTCAAGGGTTTCATCGTCACGGCTGGGTTCTATTTCAGGTTCATCCGGCGCCCCCGGCGTGCGGGTAGGTTTGATGTTTTTACGAGCCCTGTCGGCAGCACCTGGGGTTTTTGGCTCGGATCGCTGAACTTCCGGCATGGTTTGCGTAGCTACCGGCTGCTCTGCCCGTGCGTCTAATACCACTTCAATTTGGAGATTGGCTCCAATTGCGGTCATTATCGCCTGTTTAAGCACGTCGACGCTGCCGCCGCGCGCGAATGAATCTTTAGCGCCCGGATTTGCCATAGCGAGCACCAGGATGTCACCTTTCACTTCGCTGATTTGGGCGTTCTGACTCAACAGAATCCAAGTGAAGCGACGCAACTGCTTTACTTCATCCAATATTTTTGGCCAGAGCCCGCGCAGATCGGTTGTCCCCAGCGTCGAGGACGTTGCTGGCGATTTGACCGTTTCACTCGGTAAAGCAACAACATCGGTCGCTGGTTGTTTTGTTGCGACAGGTTCGGGAATAGGTTGTGGCAAGGCAGAAACTGCCGGTTTCGGTTCATGCGATGCTGGCGCAGTTTGGGCGAGGGTGGTCGGAGCGTCTGGTTCGAGGGTTGTTGTCGATTTCTCGCTGTCAGTAGCAGGAATTTGTTTGGCAGCGGCAACGGATTCACCGACCGCCGACTGTGAAATTGGAAGTAGCACGGTTTCTTCCGCAGCCGCTTGGTCTGCGATGTTGAACCGTCGTTCGAGACGATCCAACCTGGCGTGAATACCGCGGCCATCAACGTCCGCTCCTGGCAAGAGCACTCGAGAACACATCAACTCTAGGTAGAGTCTGGGGGCTGTGGTGCCTCGCATTTCCGTGAGTCCAGCAGCGATTACTTCAGCGGCTCGCGTCAGTTCTCCAGGCCCCATGGCTTTGGCCTGTGTGGTGAGTCGATCTCCTTGATCTTGCGCAACATCAACTAAATGATCGTTCAGCGCCGTAGGCACTGCGGAAACGATAATCAAGTCGCGGAGTCGATTCAGTAAATCCTCAGCAAAGCGATGCGGGTCAATACCAGCTTCGATCACCTTTTCAATGGCGACAAACACACCCTGGGAGTCAGCAATAGCAAACGCGTCAATGATTTCGTCCAGAAGCGTATCTGAGGTGTAACCAAGAAGTGCCGCTGCCTGAGTGTAACTGACCAAGTTATCTGCCGCGCTACCAAGTAGCTGATCAAGCACCGACAGCGAATCGCGTACCGAACCAGCTCCGGCGCGCACAACCAGACCAAGCGCCGCAGGTTCGACATTGATACCTTCTTGAGTGCAAACACTCGCTAGATATTCACCAAGTACTTTCGGGGGAACCAGCCGGAAAGGGTAGTGATGGGTGCGAGAGCGAATTGTTGCTAGCACTTTTTCGGGTGCAGTCGTTGCGAAAATAAACTTCACATGCTCTGGTGGTTCTTCCACAACTTTCAAGAGCGCATTGAAGCCCTGCGTGGTGACCATGTGGGCTTCGTCGATAATGTAAATCTTGAAACGGCTTTGTACCGGAGTGTAATACACCCGTTCGCGTAACTCCCTTGCGTCTTCAACTAACCCGTGGGAAGCGGCGTCAATTTCGCGCACGTCGATTGAGCCAGACCCGCCACGCGCCAAGTCAAGACAGGATTGGCATGTCCCACACGGAATCGGCAACGGCCCTTTTTCGCAGTTGAGTGCTCTAGCTAGAATGCGCGCTGAGGTGGTCTTACCGCAACCGCGTGGTCCGGAAAACAAATATGCGTGATTGACCTTGCCATTGACCAACGCCCGCTGCAACGGGACGGTCACATGCTCTTGGCCGATGATTTCTTCAAAAGTGTCTGGTCGGTATCGACGATAGAGAGCTAGTGGTGCTGGAGGGCGAGTAAGCCCTTCAGCGCCGGCAGGAGCAGAACCTCGTTTAGTTTTCGCAGCAGATGTGGATTTTCTACCTGTAGCAACTTTCGGCTCTATGCCAAACAGTCCAGGGCCATCTTGACCAAGGTCAAGTAGGTCTTCAGCGCCGCACAGGTCTTCGTCGTGATCCACACCCTCACTCTATTCGGTGTAGCGGACAGTTTCGTAACTATTTCTTGGTTTGGAGCCGGTATGGACACAAGAAAAGCCCCTCACGTACCCGAAAGAGCTCACTTACCCTTGCTGCCTTCCGACCCTGGGGGAGTTGGGCGAGATATCGTCACGTGAGGGACAAAGTCCACTTTACCTTGAAACCACGAACCAAGACAGTTCGTCTTGCGTACACCACTGATAGCAGGCACCTGTTTACCGAGGTGGATACCGACCGTATTGTCGCAGACTTGCGTGGGAAGTAGAATAGAAGGCTACGACGTATTTATGACTTAATGAGACCGTATGGAACCACACGACGACTCCCTAGTTCCCCAAGACCAGAGTTTTGCTGCACGCAGAGTAAATGACGAACCGAACATACCTGACGATGAGTCGACGCATGTTCCCCGCAGATCAGTGCATTACCTCATTGAGCTATCCGGCGATACTTCCGAAACGCAGAAAACGCCACGGCGGCTCTCGCCGTTAGGGACTACAGCTTCGGAAACTGACATCGGCAGCGACCCTTTTTTTTCCAGCATTTTCGTTACGCCCGAAATAGCTGAAAATGCTATCCCCCTTGAAGCGTATGCTTCCCAGGAAGCGACGACTCCGAAAACCAGCGAAGCCAAACATGCCAAACCCTTTACTTTTAAAGGGGCTATGTTTTGGACGATACTAGGAACGCTTATTCCGGGCGCTGGCCTAATTCGTGCCGGGCGCAAAGCAGTCGGCAGCATAGCTGTGATGTTCTTCCTCGGTATAGGCGTCGCGATTGGCGCACTCGCAGTGTTTAATCGCGGCTTAATCATTCGCTACGTTGCCGACCCCGATGTGCTCACGGCGGTAGCTGCTGTGCTGCTGGCGTTGGGTGTGGTCTTAGCTTTGATCATCGTCACTTCGCATCTTTCGCTGCGCCCTGGCCAAGCCAGCACAGGTCAACGCATCGGCGGCGCAGTGTTGGTCGGAGCACTCGTCATGACGGTAGGAACCCCCAT
>WRJP01000127.1 GCA_009778535.1 Propionibacteriaceae bacterium
AAAACGGTAATGAGTCGCAGTAGGCTGCCGTGTGAAGGTAGTTACGTAACGCTTCACGCATAACATCAGATGCGCTTTCGCCAGTCTTGGCTAGTCGCTCCAAAAGAGCCTTATCAATTTCTGGGTCGAGGCGCACAGCGACAGTACGAGCGGGGCGTTCACCCATTAACGGTCGCCCGACCTGCCGAGCAGTCACTTTGGGGAATCCAGCTACTGCGTTATCGATAGCTGCCTGCACATCATCTTCAGTAACTGAACGACCGCACACTGTGCCCAACACATCGCTCATGCTCCTGCCTCCTCTATCAGTTTTGTCGTTGACTTTCTCCAGCGCATTGCGTGAATTACCATCACTCGTTCATCGTCGAACACAATTCCAACCATTTCCCATGGTCTACCAGCATCATCTATACACATTCGCAATACCCGACCTGGCAGGTCGTCTTCAAGCCAAGCCTGTCGAATCCATGACGACCACATCGCCGACAAAGCATCGTCGGATGAGCCGCGTTTACGTGCAGACGGATGAATAGTAATCATGGATACTCTGATTAATATCGTAAACGAAATAGGAGGGTGTTGCAACTGCCTTACAAGCAGCTCAACTATAGGCTGCCTGCGAGCCAACAGCCGCGAACTGCTAACCAGAGATCAGTGCTTGAAGATTTTCCGCAAGATTGCGATGAGGATGATGACTCCAGCGACACTGGCGGCAATCATTGCCAGCCTGTCGGTGCGCCAATCTCCTTCTTCGGTGACTATTTCCTTTTTCAGTGGAACAATTTTCTCATCCACTAGGTCTTTTGCCTGCTGCCCTCCGCGCTGTACCACAGCTTTGGGATGCACTTGGTTCACTAAGGATTGAACATTGTTCGTCAGCCGTTCACGAGCTTCGGCGATCTCAGCTTCGATCTGCTCAGGTGTGCGCGGAAAGTCCATATCTTCCTCCCCAGAAGTAGTGTGCCTTCCAGCCTAGCCCTTCATTTGGGCTTTTGCGAAGGAAACCAGGAGGCAATATGAATATCTGTGCAGGTGTTTAGTACCCTTGATGTGGACGAGTCGGCCGGGTGATCGCTGCCAACAGCAGAGGAAAGTCCGGACTCCGCAGAGCAGAGTGGTGGGTAACGCCCACCCGGGGTGACCCGCGGGAAAGTGCCACAGAAAACAAACCGCCGCAAATGGTAAGGGTGAAAAGGTGGTGTAAGAGACCACCAGCAGCCCAGGTGACTGGGTTGGCTTGGTAAACCCCACTCGGAGCAAGACCAAGAAGAACTTCGGTTCGCGGATACCGCCAGAGCGTTGCTCGCGCGAGGTATTCGGGTAGGTTGCACGCTGGTGCCCAAAGGTGCCAGTGAAGGCGTACGGTAACGTGTGTCGCAGATGGATGATCACCTATTACAGAATCCGGCTTACAGGTCGGCTCGTCCACTATTTATCAGCTGACGAGTCTAAAATACCTAGTCAATGGGGCTATTGGCGAATGTTGCTGATTGGTCTGCCTGCACCGCTGCTCATCAGACGCTATTCGGCTTGCGGTGGTAACTCTTCAATCTCAAGTGATTTGATGCGGTATTCCTCCGTACACGTCACGGTGAAGCGTAACGGCCAAAATTCCACGGACTCGCCAACTTCTGGAAACTCGCCGAACTGTTCCAGTGCAAATCCGCCGATGGTGTCTGCTTCGCTGCCTTCTACTGGTTCTAGCGAAAACTTCTCAAAGAGCTCATCGATATCTACCGACGCGTCCACGAGATAACGGCCTTCTGCAAGTTCCGTCCAGTCCATATTCTCGTCTTCACCGTGAAGATATTCGTCTTCAATTTCGCCGACTATTTCATCAAATACGTCAGAGAGCGTCACGATGCCGCTCGTACCCCCATGTTCGTCAACAACGACTGCGATCTTTGTGCGCTCACTCTTAAAAACGTTTATTAGCTTGTTGACTGAGATGGACTCGTGCACGACCAATATTTCACGAAGGATCGTCTCGATATTTTCGACTTCTGTTCCTACCAGTTGCTTCGCAGCTAAATCCTTAATGTGGATAAAGCCGACGATGTTGTCCTTGTCTTCTCTACAGACTGGGTAACGCGAAAAACTGTGTTCAGTCAATGTGCGCAGGTGCTCATCCATGCTGTCCTCCAAAAACAGGCACACCATTTCCTTGCGCGGGGTCATAATGCTTTTGGCATCTGTGTCTTCTAGCTCGAATACGTTTTCGAGATACTCGTATTTTTCCTTTTCAATAAGGCCTTGATTCCAGCTTTCACCAAGCAGGATTTTCATTTCCTCTTCGCTGTAGTATTCGCCCAGATCGGCAGGACTATGACGTACGAGGCGCAGGATGCCGTTCGTGATGGCAGTGAAAACCCACATGATTGGATACGTGAGACGATAAAAGAAAACCAGCACCGAAGCTGAGAAGCGTATCCAGCGGTCGGCGCTGGCGATAGCAATCATCTTGGGAACTTGTTCGCCAAAGATGACGTGCAGCGCAGTGATGAGGGTGAAACCAATGGCGATGGAGATGATGCGAATAGCATCCTCACCAAGTCCGATTAAGGTGAACAGTGGGTTAAGCGCAGCCGAAACGGCGGGTTCTCCCAGCCAACCTATGGCCAATGAAGCGATCGTTATGCCTAGCTGACACGCCGCTAGGTAAGAGTTGAGGTTCTCCGTCACCAGACTGACATGCTTTTTTGTGAAGCCGTCCACCATGACGTTAACCTGCGATTTACGGATACGCACAGCACTGAATTCCGCGATGACAAAAAACGCGTTCATCAACACGAAAAAGAGCACCGCCGCAAGGTTAATCGCTATCGTGCCAGCAGTCATTTTCGAGCCTCTCTGGTGGGGAACGACTCTACTGCTTGGATAATGTCAGGGGACAGGGCGATAGAAAACCTACTATGAGGTAATGGGTCTTCTGACAACTTTTCGTCCTCGCACTTCGGGTCTATTTCGCCACTCGCGCCAGGCGATGTGATGCTTCGCGTACGCTTGAATATAGCACTATGCGATGTGTGGTACAACGTGCCTTGGGTCAAGATCGGGTCGATGTTCCCTTGAGATTATGAGCGTTTTCCGACAGCGGAAACCGGCCAACTCCCTTGGAACTAATAACAATCAGCGCAGAGTCCAAATAGTTCAATTTCGTGGTCAAGTTCATGGAAACTGTATTCAGCGGCGGCATCACTCAACATCTGTTCTACCCCATGCAGGGCGACTTCTTGAGTTTTCCCGCACCCACGGCAGATCAGGTGGTGATGGTGGTCGGCTGCCTGGCAGTTTCGATAGGCCAGTGCCCCATCAGCGGTGCGGATGGCATCCACTTCTCCGGTTTGCGCCATCGTCTGTAGCCTGCGGTACACCGTGGCCAATCCGATTGTTTCGCCTTGGATGAGCAGAGCTGAGTGTACGTCTTGGGCAGTTCGGAAATCGTCGAAATCGGTCATGATCGCTCGAACTGCGTCTCGTTGTCGGGTATTTCGTTGTGCAGCCATGTAATCACCTAATGCTCATCGTAATGACTACCATGGCGGTAGTGGCGATGCCCGTCATGAATAAAATCGGTGTGATCGAGATGTTCTACCATTTCGTGCCCGCAGCCCAGGCCATGGATGTGCTCGTGAGAAATAGGCTCATGCGGTAGCGGAGTGGGGTCAGGATCGTCAATAGTCTGCGGCAACTTGGCCGTGAGCTTCTTTGAAAATGGCAGTGTTGCAACAAAAATCAAGATGGCGAACACTACGATCAGCGATCCAGGCGGCGCGTCCAGGTAATACGACCCGACGACTCCAGACACAGCGGCAAAAACACCGATGCCAGCTGCAACGCCGAGAGCCGATTTGAAGCCTGTGGTCAGATTGTTTGCCGTCGCTACCGGAACTACCATTAACGCACTGACCAACAGCAAACCGACCGTACGCATGGAAACTGTGATAGTGATGGCGGCGAGAATAACGATCAACATGTTGTAGAAACGCACCCGAATTCCCAACGTACGCGCATATTCTTCATCAGAGCTGACTGCGAAAAGCTGGGGGAATAGGCCGACGACTGGAGTCAAAACGAAAACGGCGAGGATAGAAATAAGCAGTAAATCTTGGGAAGTCAAGGTTAACAGCGAACCGAACAGGTAGTTCGAGAGGCTTCCAGCGCCCTGGCCGACCACCCCAGCCAGCAGCACTCCGGTAGCCAGACCGCCATAAAACAGAATAGCCATAGCGACATCTGCGCTTGCTCGCCCCGATGCTCGCAGCAACTCGATGATCACTGCTCCGGCAATGGCTACAGCGGCTGCGACCGGAAGCGGAAATGTACCCGTAGCAAGCGCTAACCCGACTCCTGCGATTGCGATATGTCCGATTCCATCACCCAGCAAGGAAAGTTTGCGCGCTACGATGAAGCTCCCGATTGCTGGTGAAACCAACCCCGAAATCACAGCGGCAACAAGGGCTCGTTGCATAAAAGCGAGTGCAAAAATGTCCATCATCTGCTCGCTTCCAAAACTGCGCGTAACCCTTCGGCAGGCTCAGGAATTGCCAGCGTAGCCGCAGGTTGGGGATTAACTTCATGGCTGTGATGCGAGGCATCCATCCCAGCGTCCGCAATGATCTTTCCAGCACGCAGCACTATTTGTCTGTCCAGAAGGTCATCAAGAACTCCAGTGTCGTGCAGGACTATGAGCAGCGTAGTTCCGGTCGTTTTCAGTTCAGTAATGAGTCGGGCAATCTGGGCTTGAGTTTCCAGGTCAATTCCGGAAAATGGTTCGTCCATCACTAGTAACTCAGATTGTGCAGCCAGCGCTCTAGCGATCAAAACTCGCTGCTGTTGCCCCCCTGACAAGCGGTGATACGGGTATTGAACTCGATTAGCTAACCCAACATGGTCTAGCGCAGCGTAGATTTGTTGTTTCGCAGCAGCACTCATTGGTCGCAATGGACGGCGTTTGGAAAGCATCCCAGTCGCCACGACTTCAAATACCTTTGCTTGCTGGTAGTGGATTTGGGAATGCTGCGGTACGTACCCTATCCGCCACCAATGTTTGAAATGCGCCAAGTCTTTACCAAAGAGGCGTATTCTGCCGCTCTGATGTGGGATGAGTCCAAGAATCGAGCGCAGCAGCGTGGTTTTGCCCGAACCGTTTGCTCCCAGCACTGCTACTGCTTCGCCTGCATTTATCTGCATCGA
>WRJP01000128.1 GCA_009778535.1 Propionibacteriaceae bacterium
AGCCTTCGGGCATGCCGACATCCTCCTTAGTCCACGAACTGACGCACAGGGGAAGATGTGTGCGAGTTTCCAGCCTATCCCTGCGGCACTTTCTGTGACCGAAACGACGCGCTATGTTCACCCATTCCCGTCAGTTCTAAATCTAGTTGGTGGTATGCCGACTTGAAATTGATGCCCACCAATCCAGCTCAACCTCCAGCGACCGCTGTATGTCAGTCAAAAAAGATAGTGGCTAGTCGATGATGGCTCTTTGGGGGAGGGACTCTTGCGGTTGGTCAATATCCGAATCTGAGGTCGTGGCCATAATATGCACTTTTGTGGTGGGTTCTGTGGGGGGTAAATCCGGTTCGGTGACATTAGGGTTTGGCTCTGCTCCTGGTTCGGCTTCGAGGGTCATGTCAGCAACTGCTTCGTCGCTCGGGTCAGCAACACGGCTGTATCTCATAACTGAAGGTTCCCGCCCTGGCTTGGTTCTGGTTAAGAAAATAAACAGACCCAAACCAAATAGACAGATCAGTACAGCTACCACCTGGTTGAAACGCAGTACTCCGAACGTGTCGTAGGAAAAGTCAAGTCGGATTCCCTCAATAAAGATTCGCCCCAGCCCATACAACGCAATGTATACAGCCAGCGTCTTACCTCGCCCGAACTTGAATTTCCTATCCAGTAACAGCAGCAATCCGACGACCAACAAATTCCACGCTGCTTCATATGCGAAAGCGGGATGGAAAGTCTCAAACTCGGTAAAACCTGATACTCGGTATTGCGGAGCGATTTCCAGACCCCACGGCAAATCCGTTGGTTGTCCGTATAACTCCTGGTTGAACCAGTTGCCAAATCTGCCTATCGCCTGCCCCAAGGCAATCCCCGGAGCTAATGCGTCTGCGAAAGCAGAAAAACGCGCCTTGGTAATTTTACAGCCCACCAACGCACCTAGAGCTCCACCGCTGATTGCACCAAAGATTGCGATGCCGCCTTCCCAAATGTAAAAGACACTCAACGGGTCGATACCAGGCGCAAAATAATCCCCAAAATGGGTCAAAATATGGTAGATACGTGCACCGACAATCCCGAAAGGGATGGCAAAAAAGAGGATGGTTTCAAAGTGTTCACTGTTCCCGCCGCGTTTCTTCCAACGGCCAACACCCAACCACCAAGCCGCGATAATACCTAGAATCAGACAAAGTGCATAAAAGCGAATGGTGACCGGCCCCAGATCGAAACCTCGAATGGGCGGACTTGGTATGAATAAAGGCATAGTTAGCACTCACGTTCAATCATAGAAATGGAATTCTGTGTGGCTGTGCCGCCCCTTACTCCGGCAACCAACTCGTCAAGCACTTTCTGTAAATCGGGCAGCCCCGCTAGCGATCCAGCAGCGATCATGGGTTTCAGCAGCGCAGAACCGACGATGACCGCGTCAGAGTATTCGGCTACCGCCGCAGCTTGTTCGCCGTTTGAGACCCCTAAACCAACGCCAATTAACGCCTCTGGAACCAGTTCTCGAATGCGGGATACCAACTGCGGAGCCAAAGTTGGCGCAGTGTTTCTCATGCCTGTGACTCCCATTACGGCGGTAGCATAGACCCAACCTCGGCAGGCTTGGACAGTTGTGACGAGCCGCTCATCGCTCGACGATGGCGATACCAGAAAAATCCTATCCAGGCCGAATTCATCAGCTGCCGCGAACCACTGGGAGGCTTCTTCAGGAATCAGATCTACAGTGATTACGCCAGCACCGCCAGCATTGGCCAAGTCACGGGCAAAAGCTCGGACACCGTAGCGTTCCACAAGATTCCAATATGTCATTACGACAGCGCATTTTCCTGCCTCACGAACTTGCTGAACCGCAGCAAAAACATCTCGAGTGCGCACTCCGGCTCGCAATGCAGCACTGCCAGCACTTTGAATAACCGACCCATCCATCATCGGGTCTGAGTAAGGCATCCCAACTTCGACTAAATCAACCCCGGGATGCTCATCAGTACCGCAAAGAGTTTTTAAAACTTGCAAAGATGCCTCGACGTTGGGATAGCCGACCGGATAGTAGCCTACTAACGCTTTGCGACCCGCGGCAGCGGCTGCTAAAAACACCTGCGAAGACAACCCGAGCCTCATATCAAGCCTCCGGTAAAACTGTCCGGAACTCCGGACAGCCCAAAATATTTACAAGCGGTGTCTACATCTTTATCGCCACGTCCGGAGACCGTCACCACGATCAACGGTTGGGCGTTAGGGTCGCCAACAGCCAGACGCTGCCCTATCCGCATCGCACCAGCTAGCGCATGTGCCGATTCGATGGCGGGCATGATTCCCTCGGTCTGCGTCAGCGCTTTGAAGGCTTCCATTGCCGCCTCATCAGTAACTGGCTCATAAGTTGCTAGCCCATTTGTAGCCAGCCAGGCATGTTCTGGCCCAACACCGGGGTAATCAAGCCCCGCCGAAATCGAATGAGATTCTTGAGTCTGTCCGTCTTCATCTTGCAAGATGAAGGTTTTTGTACCGTGTAGCACCCCGACTGAGCCACCGCAGATCGAAGCGGCATGGCGGTCAGTTTCGATTCCCGCTCCCCCAGCTTCTATGCCATATAGCGCCACTTTCGGATTTGAGATGAATTCAGCAAACGACCCCATCGCGTTGGAGCCGCCGCCAACACAGGCAATCACCGCATCAGGAAGCTGTCCGTATTCGGCTAGGCAGGCTTGAGAAATCTCGGCGCTAATGACACGCTGAAATTCGCGCACCAGTTTTGGGTAGGGATGCGGGCCAGCTACCGTACCGATCAAGTAGTGAGTCGTGTCAACACTGGCGACCCAGTCGCGCATCGCCTGGTTCATCGCGTCTTTTAAGGTGGCGCTGCCAGATTCTACTCCGACGACTTCAGCTCCGAGTAGTTGCATGCGTGCAACGTTGAGTCTTTGACGCTCGGTGTCGACTTTCCCCATATAGACGCAGCACTCCATACCGAACAAGGCGGCTGCCGTCGCGGTTGCAACTCCATGCTGACCGGCACCGGTTTCTGCAATAAGCCGGGACTTGCCCATGCGTTTTGCCAGTAATGCCTGCCCCAAGACGTTGTTGATTTTGTGCGAACCAGTGTGATTGAGATCCTCGCGTTTCAACACTACCCGGGCATTGCCGCATAGCTTTGAAAACTTTGCAGCAGCCGTTAAGGGTGTTGGACGTCCAGCATAGTCGCAAAGCAGTTGTGTTAATTCCGTCCAAAAATTCTCATCAGTCAGCGCCTGTTCAAAGACCTCTTCAAGTTGAAGTAACGCAGCCATAAGAGCTTCAGGGACATACCTGCCTCCGAAAGCATCAAAATGCCCTTGACTATCAGGCGTCGTAATTACCACTGGTCTACTCTACTCGCCCGCTGTGATAGCTGACATTTTCCCGACACACCCACGTGGGTCATCAGCTTTTACAAATATCTCACCGGCGAGCACCACATCGGCACCGCAGTCATACATTCGCCGAGCATCAGCGAGGTTGAAAATTCCAGATTCCGCCACTTTCACCGCAGTGTCCGGAATCAACTTGGCTAGTTTTTCAAACTGATGTAGGTCAACTTCAAGGGTATTAAGGTCGCGGTTGTTCACGCCGATCAGCTCAGCACCCACGTCCAATGCGCGCAGCACTTCAGCTTCGCTGTGCGTTTCGACCAGCAGTGTCAAACCCAGCTCGCGGCCTGTTTCAAATAGTGACACCAGCTCCGATTGCGTTAAAGCAGCGACTATCAGCAATGCCAGATCAGCACCGTACGCTCTGGCTTCTACCAGTTGGTACTCGGATGTGATGAAGTCTTTACGCAGCACCGGAATCTGAACCGCAGCCCGTACCTGTGCCAGGTCTTCCAGCGATCCACCGAAACGGCGTTCTTCGGTCAACACTGAAATCGCTGCGGCTCCTGCGGCAGCGTATTCGGTTGCAAGCCAAGCCGGGTCTGGAATCGTCGCTAACGCACCTTTGCTGGGACTGGCACGCTTGACCTCAGCGATAACAGCTAAACCGGGGCGCCGAAACCGCGGCATCGGGTCGAGTGCGGGAGCACTACTTTCAGCAGCCGCATATATCTGAGTCAGTGACACCTCAGCAAGTCGGAGTGTCATGTCGGCTCGTGCACCGGCGACCAGTTCGTCAAGCACCGTGCCCACTCGTTCGTTATCTGCTAGCACACAGTCGCTGTCAAAACAGGTTCGCGTGTTGGTGTGGCATGCCGGGCCTACTTGATCGACTTTCAGCAGCACAGTGTCGCCGTCGCAATCCAGTCGAATCTCCCGTATATGTTGGGTGTGGCCGCTGGTGAGACCTTTGATCCAAAGTTCGTTACGTCTCCTAGACCAATATGTGCCCTGCCTGGTGGTAAGGGCATGGCTCAAGGCTTCGGCGTTCATCCAGGCGAGCATCAATACCGCATTGCTGGTGTATTCCTGCACCACCACCGGAACCAAACCCGCGTCGTTCCAGCGCACCCTGGTCAAAATTTCAGCTACATCCACTTGATACATTCTGCCCGAAGGAAGCTCGCCTTGATTACCAGGTGCTGTAGTGAGGTCAACGAAACGCCTGTTGCATATCAAATACTGGAATCGCGTCAAAATCGGCGGGTTTGGCTTTGTTTCATTCTCAGCCATTAGGGGAGAATATTATGCATGCGTGTTTTCAACTTTTCTGCAGGCCCGGCCATGCTGCCATTGGAAGTCTTAGCACAAGCTCAAGCAGAGCTCACTGATTGGAACTCCGTTGGTGCGTCTGTGATAGAAGTCTCCCACCGCAGTAAAGGTTTTGTCGCCTGTGCCGAAGAAGCAGAGTCTGGGTTGCGCGACATTTTGGGTATTCCCTCCAACTATAAGGTGCTGTTCCTGCAAGGTGGAGCTTCGGGACAATTTGATGCGATTCCGATGAACCTGACCAAGGTTGGCGACAGCGTGGACTTCTTGCGCACTGGGCAGTGGTCAAAAAAGGCAATCGAAGGGTCGAAACGTCAAGGGCTGGAAGTGAATGTCATCGCTGATGAGAGCGCCACTTCCTTCACTACGACTCCAGAACCTGACAGCTTCACCGTCGGCGGCGATGCAAAATACCTGCACTACACCCCAAATGAAACCATCGGCGGCGTGGAGTTTTCATACATCCCCGCTACGGGAG
>WRJP01000129.1 GCA_009778535.1 Propionibacteriaceae bacterium
GAACCCTGGGCAATAGCCAGCGTAAAAGCTGTCATCGTGTGCTCAGGGGCGAGGGCACTGACCCCGCGATGCGCCCATATCTGTGTCATACCTGCCCTCCTTGGTTTCGGTCTCGTTTCGTCGTGACAGTACAAATTAAAAGCTATCACTCACGCTGACATCGATCACTCGATTTCGAACTATTTTCCTCCCAGTCAGCTCTAAGCTGAATCAGCTTGGCGCAGCGAAGGCACCTAGTACTAATATGACTTTAGTTTTTTGCTGGGAGAGAACGTATGCAGCACAAGCCGGTTCTGAAAGTCCGCTGGAAGCGGGTTGGGTTGTTCTACGCAATTGCGTTGGGATGGTCAACTCTTGTTGGAGCCGTTCTGGCGGTGCTTGGGATTTCGCTAAGCGTTGAAAATCTTGGAGTTGTTGGGTTGTTTGCTGGTGCGCTTTGCATGCCAGCGCCGATGGTTGCGGCATTGATCGTCGAACGGGTGTACCGTGAAAGACCCTTGCTAAAGCAAACATTCGTCGGATTTTCGCCAAAAGTCATCGGGATTGCTGTAGGTTTTGTCGCTGGTTTGATCTTCTTGATGTACGGATTAACTTGGGCAATGTCCGGCAGCCCCGGCATTCCAGGGGCTGGAAGCATTCTTACTGAATCAGATTCGCTGGCCTCTAATCTGGAAGCGCTCACCGGCGCTGCAATAACCCAAACAGTTCCGCCGTTTTTGTTACTGATCACGCTGGCTGGGGTCGGAGCCTTAGTTGCTGGATTCACGATCAATGGTTTATTTGGATACTTTGAAGAATACGGCTGGCGCGGCTGGTTGGCTAATGAGTTACGTCCGCTCGGTACCACTAGATTGAATGTGCTAACCGGTGTGCTCTGGGGACTGTGGCATACCCCGCTAATCTGGCTGGGTTTCAATTTCAGCCCCTATAACCTGGTCGGTCCGATCTTCATGGTACTAATCTGCATCCCGCTTTCATTCGTATTCTGGCGGGCACGCAAGCTCACCGGCTCACTTTTAACTCCTGGAATTCTTCATGGTGCCTTCAACGGATTCTCAGGAATCTTTGTAATCACGCTAGCTGAGCGTAACCCACTGGTTGCAGCTCCAATGGGAGTCATCGGAGCAGTAGCCGTGGCAATCCTCGCCTTTGTTTTCTGGTCATTCCCCACCGTCGAAAGCTGACGACGTGGCAACCAGTGCAAAACCCCAAGAAGTCATCCTGCACTTCAGTTGCAGGATCCAGGTCACGGATACTGCGACGCTGCGACCGCGTGCAGCACTGGCCTTGCGCAGCACAGGCACGTTCTTGTTTAACGACTGATTGTGCTGGATTCCGCGAGCAAGCCGCGGAATGACCAGGAAGGGGCTTGCAGTAGATTCTGCGATCAGAGACGCAGAATGACAATAATTCTCCAATCTGTCAGCCGTGTTTCGTCAGGTTGAAAGCAAAACCTAGGCTCTCCTCACGAAACTCGCCAGTAGTTCCAGCTTCAACAAAATCGACGGCGAGCACTTCGGAGGCGATCAACTCTTGATGTGCAGCTACGGCTTGTTTCGTCTTGGGGTCGGCGGTATTCCAGGTCACGTTTATCCGATCAGAAACATCAAAACCTGATGTTTTGCGAGCTTCTTGAATCAACCGAATCAATTCACGGGCGATTCCGGCTAACTCCAACTCGGGAGTGATTTCCAGATCGAGAGCTACAGTTTCGCCTTGTTCGTTGATTACCGACCAGCCCTCGTTGGGACGTTCGGAAATTATTACGTCGTCGCGGAAAAGCTCCACTTCGCCTATTTCGGGAACCACAATAACCGCGCAGTCATGCTCGGCAAATCTAGCTGCCAAAGCGGCTGCATCGCTAGCGGCGATGGCGTTAGCAACAACCGGAGTTTGCTTAGCGAAACGAACCCCCAGCGCACGGAAATTTCCCTTCGCTGAATAACTGACCAAGTCGCCAGCCGAGGCGAACGACTCGACGCCTTCGACGTTAAGTTCTGCCATAACCTCTGCTAGGAGTTCTTCGTTCAGTGTCGCCAGTGCTGCCGAAGATATCAAGGCACGACGTAGCGGCTGCCTGGTCTTGACCTTCGCTTCAGAACGCGCAGCCCGCCCCAACTCAACAACTCGGCGCGTCAAATCCATGGCTTTCTCTAGGTCGGCATCCAGAAATTCTTCCCTAGGCAGCGGCCAAGGCGCCAGATGCACTGATTCGGGAGCGCCAGGTGTGACAGGTACGATCAGATCCTGCCAGATTCGCTCGCTGATGAAAGGCGTCAAAGGCGCCAGCAGCCGAGCCAGTACTTCAAGAGTTTCATGCAGCGTCCACAAGGCCGCCGGGTCGCCATCCCAGAAGCGTCGACGCGAACGTCGCACATACCAATTGGAAAGATCGTCGATGAACGTCCCTAGCAGGCTCCCAACTCGTTGCGTATCAAAATCTTCCAACGCAGCACTCACCTGCACTATAAGCCGGTTCTGCGTAGCAACCAACCAGCGGTCGAGCACTTGGCGCTCGGATACGACTGGCGCGGGCGCATCAGCAGGCGACCAGTCGTTCGCCCTGGCGTAGAGTGACCCGAATGCGACGGTGTTGACCAAGGTCATCAGCACCTTGCGTACAGTCTCGGCAATGGTGCCATGCCCCACCCGCCGCGAAGCCCAGGGGGAACCAGCCGCTGCCATGAACCAACGCACCGCATCAGCACCATGGCGCTCCAGCAGTGGTATCGGCTCCAGGATGTTATTTAGATGTTTGCTCATTTTGCGGCCATCTTCGGCCAGTATGTGACCCAGGCACAGCACATTCAGGTACGAGGACTTCCCGAAGACTGCGGTTCCAACTGCCATCAGCGAATAGAACCAACCCCGCGTCTGGTCTATCGCCTCACAGATGAAATCTGCCGGATATGAGGATTCAAATTCTGCCGCAGAATCTGGAACATGTGGATAGCCCAATTGCGCAAAGGGCATCGAGCCAGAATCGAACCAGGCATCAATAACTTCCGGAACCCGCTTGGACTCCTTGCCGCACTTGGGGCAGGCAAAGGTGATCTCATCAACATACGGACGGTGTGGGTCGAGATCGGTCAACTCATGTCCAGCAAGTTCGGCTAACTCTGCGCGAGAGCCGACGCAGTATTGGTGATCATCGCTGCAACGCCAAATCGGCAACGGCGTCCCCCAATAGCGGGAGCGCGAAAGCGCCCAGTCGATATTGTTGTTCAGCCAATCTCCATAGCGACCCCACTTGATGTTTTCCGGATACCAAGTTGTCGCAGCATTTTCCCGTAGCAGCGCGTCTTTGATCGCGGTGGTACGGATATACCAGGACGGCTGGGCGCAGTACATCAATACGGTGTGGCAACGCCAGCAATGCGGATAGGAGTGTTCGTAGGGGAGCATTTTGTAAAGCAGACCGCGTTGTTCCAGATCGGCGACCAAGGCTTTGTCGGCGGCCTTGAAGAACTCTCCGCCTACCAGTTCAAGTTCGGGTTTGAACGTCCCGTTTGGCAGTATCGGGTTGACCATAGGCAGGCCGTACCCGCGGCAAACTTCCATGTCGTCGGCGCCAAAAGCCGGGGACTGATGCACGATACCTGTGCCGTCCGCGGTGGTGACATATTCAGCCAGCACCACATAGTGGGTGCCGCCCACCACGTCGGGAAAATCAACCAACTCGAAGGGACGTTGATAGCGCCACATTTCCATTTCGCGGCCACTGAAGGTTTGTCCTAGTCGCCAGCCTTCACCTAAGACGGTTTCAGCGAGCGGTTCGGCCAGCACCAACGTTTCAGTGTCCTTGCTGGCCACGACGTAGGTTACATCTGGATGCACCGCAGCAGCAGTGTTGGAAACCAAAGTCCAAGGCGTCGTCGTCCAAACCAGCAACTGCGCCTTGCCTGCCAGCGGGCCGCTGATGAGCGGGAAGCGGACATAGACCGACGGATCGGTGACATCTTCGTAGCCCTGAGCCAACTCGTGATCGCTGAGAGTGGTGCCGCAGCGTGAACAGTATGGGGCGACCCGATAGTCCTCAACCAGCAATCCCTTGGAATGGATCTGCTTCAAAGCCCACCAAACTGATTCCACGAAGCTGGGGTTCATCGTCCAGTACGCTTTTTCAAAATCCACCCAGTACCCCATGCGGGTGGTGAGTTGTTCAAACTCGTTCACATATCGACTGACCGATTCGCGGCATTTTTGGTTGAAGCGTTCCACTCCGTACGCTTCAATGTCGGGTTTGCCGTTGAAACCCAACTCTTTCTCGACCGCCAATTCGACTGGAAGTCCGTGGCAGTCCCATCCGGCTCGACGGTCGACGTGGAAGCCCTGCATCGTCTTGAATCTGGGGAAAATATCTTTGAAAACCCGTGCTTCGATGTGATGCGTACCTGGCATACCGTTTGCCGTCGGCGGACCCTCATAGAAAGTCCAGGGTGCCCCACCAGCGCTCTGGTTCAATGACTTGTTGAACGTGTCGTGGGCTGCCCAAAAGGCGAGAATCTCATGTTCGGATTCGGACAGGTCGAGCATAGCTGGGACGGCGTTATACATCGGTTTGGGAGAGGCTGTCATCTGCTTCCTTCATCTGTCGTGCTGCGATGAAGGGACGAGCCGAAACCCGCGGTACCACCCCTCTTGGATGTTCGTAAACATCCCTCTCATTGTCTGCTCGCTGCTGGTTCTAATAGACCCTATAGGTTGTTCTTCCAGCGACTCCGAGGTGATTGCCCCATCAATGCCTTGCGGATACGCAGCAATTGTAGCGCCTCTCGCTGATTGCTTGGAAAAGACGTCGCATCGCATTGTTACCCTAGGTGCTCACGCTGATTTCAAGTGCGTGATTATTGCAGTAAATCTTGAGTAACAAAAAAAGCTACTCATAAGTATGTAGACCGATGAGTGTCTACCGCTAAGACTTGTCGTATGGCAGTAGGTGAGCTTCAGAGACGTTTCGGGCTGAATCTTAGGAAGTTTCGACAAAGTGCTGGTCTCAGCCAAGAGGCATTCGCTGACCGACTACGCATGCACAGGACATATGTCGGGGGACTAGAGCGAGGCGAGAGAAATCTGACTCTGCAGAGTGTAGAAA
>WRJP01000130.1 GCA_009778535.1 Propionibacteriaceae bacterium
CGCTCGGCTCGGTATTCTCCAAACTTCCCTCCCACATCTACGATGCGTTCGCCCGTCACAGCATGCGTCGTGATTGGGGCATCGTTGGGTTCAGGCAGCAGAAAGTCAGCGGCCTGGGGCAGCAGTACTACCGGAAACTGCATACCCTTAGCCCGATGGATAGTCATGACTTGGACAGCATCTCGATCTGTTGGAAGTTTCTTTGCCCACTCTGCATTGTTCTCACCTGAGGTGATCGCCTCGCTAAGCCAAGAAATCAGGGCAAGACCGCGGATGCCTGCTTCAAACTGTGCGTGCAAAATCTGTGCAATGTGACGATGGTCGCTGAGGTCTCTTTCACCCAGTTTCCGGCTTGCGAGCTGTTCGACGAAACTCGTGTTGGTCTGGATTCGAGAGAATAGAGCGGCAATGCCGTCATTTGACAGCAGCGTGCTCCAATCAGTGAGTTGTTTTGACCAGTTAGCCTGCTGCTGCGCACTAGCGTTAGCGATATCAAGCAGACTCGCCGCTATGAAGTCTGTCATCAACGCTTTGCGCTGGTTGTTTACGTTCGGTTGTACCAATGCCCGTAGCAAAACCAGCCACTCGCGTGCTGGATGAGAGTCAAAAACCGAATCGACGCCGGTAAAAGCAACCGGAATATCCGCCTCGGAAAGCGTCTGAGCGATGTTGCGGCCATAGACATTCGACCTGACTAGTATCGCAATGTCAGAGCATCGTAGTTCGCGCCAATGTCCCTGGTGAACCTGTGCTTGTGCAAGCAGAAGCTTTACTTGCCGCACCAAGTCGTCGGTGATTTCGGCACGCGCTGCCTCAACACGCATCAAGACACGGGTGCTGTAGCGCAGTTGGACAGCGCAGCCCCCATTGCGGATACGAGCTTGTGTCTGGCTAGCTTTTACCTGGGGCACTGCGATGCCTTCGCCTAGGGCTAAGTTTTGGAATAGGGTATTCAAACCACTGATAACTTGGGCATCTGCACGGTAGTTAACCCGCAAACTTCGCTGCTGGGAGGCAGCCTTTGTTGCGCTGACGTAGGTCGCAATATCTGCGCCGCGGAACGAATAGATGGCTTGTTTTGGGTCACCTATTAAAATCATCGTAGCGAACCCGTGAAAACAGCTATGAAGAATCTGCCATTGCGTGGGGTCGGTATCTTGGAATTCGTCGACCAGTATCACTCGATATTTGTTTTGCAGCCTTGCTCTTGCCGCAGTTGCATTTTCGCCACTGATAGCCTGCAACAGCCGCAGCATTTGATCGTTGTGGTCGTAGATACCAAGTAACTGCTTGCGTCTGGCCAATTCAGCCCGAACGTTGTTTACAAAGGCTTTTCTTTCTTCGATATCGCTATTGCCGCTATCCGGTACGATCAATGCATCAGGGACTCTCAAGGCTGCTTGTGCTAGTTCAGTAGCTTTTTTGAGATCGAAGCCGACTCGATCAAGATGTGCGTAACGGTGTAAATACACATCGCTGACGACCTGGTGGTGGAGTCCGCTCAAATCGGAAACTAGCCTGGCACTCAGATCAGAGTCAGCCAGAATGCCGAGTTCGGATAACATCACTTCGCAGAACTCGTGAATAGTTCCTATCTGTGCCGCATCCCACTGCGCCAAAGCAGTGCGTAGTCGGTTCTCGCGCACTTTCTTTTCTGCTGCGTTGCATGCCAGCATGGCGTGATCAAACTCATCGGTTAAAGCGGCATTAATGACATCGGGTTCAGCAGCGAGCAAGTTCAAACTTTGACGTAGCCTGGCTCGAATCCGCTCAGCCAGGACTGTTGCGGCGCTGCGACTGAAAGTGACTACAGCCAGACCGGCAGTATCAACCAGACCCTGCGCTAAATATCTGGAGACTAGGGCGGCGATGGTATGGGTTTTGCCGGTTCCAGCTGAGGCTTCAAGTGACCACGTTCCTTCCGGCAAGGCGTCGCTGGGAGAGAATTCCGGTATTTCCGGTATGAAAGTTTCCGACTCGGCTTCGGTTGAACGCATAACAGAATCAGGAAGATGAGCCGATGTCGCGTTGTTCATTTGGCATCCAGGTGATCAAAGATCGGTTCCCAGATCAGCTTGGCTAGCAGTCCCTGAAACGTTGGTTCGCTGGCATCTCTAAACTCGAAATCAGTTGGAACGGAAATGTCTAGTAGCTGTGGAAAATCAAAGAATGCTTCCCAGTCAGCATCACGATCCCAATTCCAATTTTTTTCCAACATTACATGCTGATTTGGGGCTGCTGGGTCTTGATTGCTGCTGCGTTGAGTCCAATAGCACTCATTTACTCGCGGTAGCGCCGGAAGCGGATGATCTATCCCATAGCGGTATAACATCAGCAAGGTATTCAACTTTGCGCGAGCTTGCTCAACGTCGGGCGACAGAATTTTGTTGACTCCGGCCTTGGACACAAGCACCGCTTCCCAGTTCTCGTCAACGCTGGAAGCTAATGCCAACAGTTGAATCCAGGCGCTAAGTAGGTGCTTAGGCTGAAGTTTTGATGATTCGGTGATGGCGAGCGTATCGCCAACTGTAGTTATCAGTCCGCGTAAAGTGCATCCAGAAAGTGCTACGCAAATATCGTTCGCTCTGGGTTCACCGACAGGCATGCTGCTGGCAAGAATCTTTTCGGCATCGAGTTGCAGTCTGCGGAGCTGGTCGGTTCCTAAATGGTCTGGTGCAACTACGCCAGAACGCCTAAACATTGCGGTGATTTCAGCCACTGGCCGTCCGGCGCGTGCCAGGTCGAGATAGCTGCGGCTGATCTCCCATTTTTGGAGAGCATCTAACTCAATGGGGATTTCGTCGCGGTTTCGGTTGATTTCTCGAAATGTGAAATTCCCGTGCGTTTTTAATAGCTGACGAGCCGGATGCGAAAAGAAGCTGACCAGTTCGCGTACCAAAATAGTTTTTGCAGGTTGGGAAGTGGCGGAAAAGCCCCTGGTTCGGTTTTGCTTTTCGAGTTTTGGTTCTCGCGTCACCGCCGACGCTCCATTAAAATTCGGCACGTCGAAGCTGCCCTGCCCATCAGCGAAATATGCGGCTGCGCTGAACGGTTGCAGCGGATGTTGGGTTGTCACTGCAAGTCCGGCTGGGATTTGATTCGGCGTAAGCGCAGTCTGGTCTAATGCGGCGATGAGATCAGCTATGGGGGCTGCGAGCGGTTGTGGCAGGGTTGTTGTTTCACCGCGGCCTTCTGCCACGATGATTCAATTTTGGGTGGCGGGTTGGCTTGCCTCAGCCAATATTTGCCTGTACTCGAGAGCCGGGTTCAGATCGCATGGCTGGGGATCGTATGTCAGCAGGTCATCGCCGCTTGTTCTTCTGCGCTGCGGAAATCGCTGCGCATCCCATCCCAACAGGCAAACGACGCGATGTGGAACTTGCCGCAGTGCTTTCATGTCAACCACCAGAGCGGAGCCATTTCCGTACATCGAATATCCCGATAGGTTCGCTAACTCGGTTTCGAGCAGGTGGATGAACCCATGCCGGGACAGGACAGCATTGGCTCCCGCTGTAGCATCTGCGTCAATTTCACCAAGGAGCGAAACCAAAGAACTCAATCCTTCAGCGCGCGGGTCAACTAACTGTTTCAGTGCGGTCAGGCAGTTTACGACCCACTCCCTGAGTTGGTTAGGCTGCAAGAATGCTGTTATTACCGCAGACAATCTGCGGATCAACTCACTCAGCGCACCGATAATTGGCAGATCAGAGGAGTCAACGTCGTCAATTGGCACTACGTTTTTCACTGACGTCAACTCTTGGTCGCTCAGCGCAACAGACAGCGTCAGGCGCTGAATCCCAAATATCCAGGTATTTGCACTGGTATTTAGCTCAAATCGTTTTCTATGTTCGGAATTCAATCCCCACTTGATCTGAGCACGGTCTATCAGTTTCTCCAAACGAGTCATATCGAGCTTATCGAAACCAAAACGCTTGGCGATCAACTGATCTGCACACAGATCGAGAATTTGCGTTGCCGTAATGCGGGTGTCTATCAGATTCAGAAGCCGCAACAGCAAGTCGGCCACCGCATTGGCTTGGTTGGCGGCAGCATTTGCGACTTGTACCCGAAAACTGTGTGCAGGATGAGCTGCCAGTCCGCTAACGCCCAGACCGAAACACGATGTGATTAGGGGGGCGACAGCTTCAAGTGCAGGGGTGATGATTACAATGTCGCGCGGCTCAAGGCTGGGATCGCTTTGTAGTAAGTCGGCCAGTGTGTCTCGCAGCACCTCAACTTGCCGATCTAGCCCGTGTGATAGCTGAATGCGCACGGAGCGGTCGTTGGGGTCAACTACTGCTAGCGGCGGTTGAGAATCATTTCTCAGATTCGACTGAAGCTGTCCGAGCAAGGTGTTGGAACAAGGTGGAGATTCTAGCTGTATCGGCTTGGCCAGTGCTGCCAGAGCGGAACTGATTTCTGCTGTTTGCTGATGCAGGGCTTGATTCAGGCTGTGACCTGCCTGCAATAGCGATTTCCGATCTGTGATCGTAACGGTCGGTGCTGAATTCAAAAAGTAAATGTTGACCTTATGTTCACTTCCAAGCTGCGAGACGAGTTGCTGGTTACTGGCTGACCAACTCGTAGGGCAAAAAATCGAGATGATATTCGGCAAGTTGATCGGCGCTTTCGCGCAGGTGAGTTGGAGCTTGACTGCTCGCCACAACTGAGCCTGCCAGGCCTGGAATCCTAAGAGTTCACCATCAGCGTAGGTATCTTGACCGGCTTCCCAACTTGCCAGCATTTGCGGACGATTGGCCAGGTAGGAGAGAAATTGGGAAGCTATCCGCTCGATGGCGGTAAAAGGTTCTCTGGCATTTGCAAAGTGAGCCTTGAGTTGTGGGAAGTCAGAGTTGCCTTCAAGCGTATGAAAAATAGCCAGCGTCAACTGGCGCTTAGTGTAGGTCGGAGAAACGGCGTTTGCTAGCGCAGTCATCGGAATGAAGTTGATGCCAGCACAGATGCGGGATTCAGAATTCGCAATTTGTTGGCTCAACCAACGCCGCATCCCCACATTGGGAATCACTACCAAGGCTTGGTCAAAAGGGTCTGCCGTCTCCTTTGCCATTTCTGCTATCAAAGTCTGGGCTAA
>WRJP01000131.1 GCA_009778535.1 Propionibacteriaceae bacterium
AGGTGCTAAAGCGGAAGTTGAGATGAGCATTGTCGCGGTATCCGGAGTTCCCACCCTCTCGACCGTCATAATGACTCCGGGAAGACTCGACATACCGTCCGATATTACTTCCGGACTTAACTGGACTTCCGAAGGTAACGCCCGAATCTGGGATGCAACCGCCGAAGTTTTCACCGAATCGCGCTACCTTGCGAACTTGCGGGCACAAACCCCTGGTGATGAGTCTGCAGCATCACGCGGTTGCCTTGACATCACTAGAGAACAGCTTACTGGTGAGGTGTTCGATATAGTCCTGCAAACTTGGTGCCCAGGTGTTGGGATAGTGCGCTCAAGTGAAGCCACAGGAGATTGGGCACTCACCACCAGTGTGCCACCTACAAAGGTGGATTCCGAAACACCATTTGACTGGAATCTTGTGGAAAGATTCGAATTTTCCCCGCGTCTGGGTGCCGAACCCAGTGTCCCGGGCAGCTTTTCAGTGTTACCAATATCCGCACCTGGCCTTGTACCTGGCGGAATCATCATCGCAGATCGCTTTAACACCGAAATATACGGTCTCACGATCGACACCGAGATACCACAAACAGCCTGGACTACAAGACCGGGCGGAAGCTTGACCGCTGCCGCCACACTGGGTGGAATAACTTTGGTAGCGACGACGAATCGACAAATAGTCGCCTACAACAAAGAAGGTCGCTGGCTTTGGCAAACCCAACTTAACGATCTGACGGTTGCACCGCCCGTACGTTTTGGAGAACTCGCAATCCTAACCAGCCTGGACGGTTCGGTTACAGCACTTGAACTGCGCAGCGGCGACATCGCCTGGAACCTCGACATTGGTGCCGAAATCCGGAGTCAGGCCGTAGTTACAACAGATCGGATTCTGGTTTCCAACCAAGCTGGAGCGCTGGCCTGTATTGACGCGAAAGGAGAGCTGCTCTGGCTCCAGGACGTTGGCGCACTACAGAGCCTCGCTGTTTCGGGCGGCGACGATCCGATAGTGGTAGTTGGCAAACAAGGGTCGGTAGTACTGGATGCCTACTTGCTCGAAACTGGGGAACAGCTGTGGCGGCAGCGGGCATATCAAAACCCACGCGAACTGATTTCACTCACTGATGTGCTAGTGCTGCGCGACGACGACTGGGTGCTCGGCATTGATTGGACAACAGGTGCGGTGTTGTGGGGTTGGAACCAGCAACGCACAACCAATGGTATTGGAGCTGGTGAGCGAGTGCTGCTGCTGGGGAAGAACGGCATCGTCCTGCTATCGGCACAAGGCGAGCAATTGCGAACTTGGCCGCTTACCCCTGGTGAGGGGTTCAGTGGAACGACATATCTTGTCGCAGCGGGCGAGGCCGTGTTGGCGTACAACGCTTCCGGCTTTGTGATTGGGGAGCCCCGATGAGACAGCTAGTGCTCGACGCAATGAAGGCGGTACGTGAGACGCTCGTCATCACTTTCGTTGATCCGATACGAGAGGGGCATCCGCGCCCGAGCAGTTGGTCACGAGGCTTGCCTGCAATCGCGGGCTTGGCTTTGGTTCTGTATTTCTTGCTTGCCTTGGCGGCAATCTTCGCCAGCGAAGTGCGCCAAAGCAGCGACCTTGTTATTTCTACGGCATCGGGACACACCCTGCCGGAAAGTGCCATCTGGCTACTGCTGTGTGCTGTGGTAACCTCTTTTGCGCTCATCCATACCGCAGCTTTACACACTTCCTGGTGGCTGAGAGTGGCACTGTTCCTGTTAGGGATTGTAGTTCTGTTCTACGTCACCGCCCCCGCCGCTATTTACCAGCCGTGGGTGTTACCCTTTTCGAGCACGCTTTACCTCGCTCTGCTCATCTTCACGCTGTGGCGGTCGCGCCGAGTTTTCGTTTGGTGGGAATTCGTCGTCGTCGCCATCCTGGTAGGACTGGCTATGCTCGCACCGCTACTGCTGGTCGAACATAGCCTCGACACCCGAGTAGTCGCCATCGAAGGAACTTTCTCCAGCATCGGAGTCCTTGCATATCCAGCCCTGCTCGTCGGTGGTTCAGCTCCGGCACAGATCGTAGTTACCGCAGCGACAGCAGCAGCAAAACGTCCGGTTAAGCTAGGGCTTTTCGTAGCACTCGGGGCGCTTAGTATTGGATGGTTGGTCGTTGCAACTGTGCTAGAAGTGACTGACGGCACTTTCGATTACAGTTTAGAGGCGCTCGCAGCTAGTGGAGTAACCCTGGCTCTGGTTGCCGGATTCGTGGCACTGTGGCTGTTCCGCAGCCGCCGGAAAACACCCGATGAGCCTTCCGAATATCCGGACGTCTGGGGAAAGTGGCTCTACCCGTTAGCTACCGCTGTCGTTTCTGTGAGCATCGCCACGGTTCCGTTTGTGCTGGCAATAAACGTACCGAGACTCTTAGGCTGGGTCGAGGTAGCCGACCAACTGAATGCTTTCTGGAATGCGCTCATGGACAACAACATGGGGCTAATGTGGCGCGCCGGAATCGGTGTGGTCTTGATCGGCGTTGCCTGGCGAATCAGTCGAAAAGGTCGAGTAGGCGAAGCCACACTGTTGAGTGCGCTTTCAGTGGCGACACTTATGGATGCGTTTGGAGTGGTTTCGGGTTTTTCCTTTCTCCTTGAACGCAATACTGCGGCAATCGGGCTGATCGCTGCTGGCATCGCGCTCGTAGGTGGAGCCATCTTGGCTCTGCGACGGTTGCTAGACAGGGGACGGGCTACCTGGATAGTGACTGTGGTGCTGTTGGTGGTGTTGTACCCCTTCCGCGACACTTTGGACGATCCTGCCGGAGCAGCGCTGGTGTTCAGCACCGGTTTGGTGGTGCTCTTTGGTCTTACTTGGCGCATCCTGACCGGCTCAAGTTTTCTTCAAGGCAACAGCCGACACTTCCCGAGTTCGACCAGGGTGTTGCTATTCATCGCCAACTCGCTGTTCGCAGCCACATCCGTGGCCTTTGTTGCGCTTGCCCGTGCGAAAGCAACCAATATTGACTCAACCGTTTATGGCCAAACCGGAGACTGGCTCCTGGGTGAACCCCTCTACATCGCCGGACTCGTCACCGCCGTCTGGCTAGCCCTGCGTCCCGCAGTTTCCCCAACACTGCCGACTACTCAATTTGCCCCGCCGATGCCCCCATCGCGCTGAGAAAGTGCCAGCAGAATTCTATTCTGATTGCCCGCTGGTGCAGTTAGACCCGCACCCGGCGCCAGGCGGCCTCCACGACGTTGGATAACAGCATGGCTCGGGTCATTGGCCCAACTCCACCCGGGTTAGGGGTGACCAGCGAAGCAACCTTCCAGACTTCGGGAGCAAGATCGCCCTTGGGCTTACCATCGACGCGAGTAACGCCGACATCCACCAATACCGCGCCGGGTTTTACCATGTCAGCGGTAATGAAACCTGCCCTACCAGCAGCCGCGACCAAAATGTCGGCACGCCTGGTGTGCTCAGCGAGGTTCACAGTCCCGGTGTGGCAGATCGTGACCGTGGCGTTCACATCCCGCCTAGCCAACAGTACTTGCAACGGACGTCCCACCGTAATCCCCCGACCGACGACGCAGACCTGCGCGCCCGCGAAATCAACATCGTAACGCCGCAGTAACTCCACGATGCCGCGCGGAGTACACGGCAACGGCGCGGGCACACCCAGCAGCATCCGTCCCAGATTGACAGGGGTCAGGCCGTCGGCATCCTTGTCGGGGTCAACCAGACCCAGGATATGATTTTCGTCCAAGCCCGCTGGCAGTGGAAGCTGGACGATAAAACCGTGACAGGCCGGATTCTCGTTCAAGCGCTGAACAGCTTCTATAACCTGCGCCTGGGACGCAGTTGCGGCGAGATCGACACGAATCGAATCCAACCCCACCTCGGCGCAGTCACGATGTTTGCCCGCAACATAGAGCGCAGAGCCCGGATCGTCGCCAACCATGATCGTGCCCAGACCAGGCACTACCTTTTTTGCGCGCAACTCGGCCACCGTCTGCGAAAGTTCGGCCTTTATTGCATCGGCTACCGCTTTGCCATCTATACGTTCGGCTGTCATGGCTGCTCCTTTAGTGGAAGAAGTGGCGAGTACCAGTGAGATACATGGACACTCCAGCCGCATTTGCAGCTTCAATCGTGTCTTGGTCACGCACCGATCCGCCAGGTTGAACGATCGCTCGCACCCCGGCAGCAATCAGCAGTTGCGGCCCGTCAGCAAATGGAAAGAACGCATCAGAGGCGGCAACCGCACCATCAGCTCGATCCTGGGCACGCTCGATAGCCAACTGGCAAGCATCGACCCGATTTACCTGACCCATGCCCACGCCGACACTAGCGCCAGCTTCGGCCAACAGAATCGCATTTGATTTAACGCAACGGCACGCACGCCATGCAAACACCAAGTCGGCTAAGGTTTGTTCATCGACTGGCTCCCCGCTCACCAACTGCCAGTTACTCGGGTCGTCTCCGGGAGCGTTCAACCGATCTGCATCTTGAACTAGCACCCCTCCCGAAATCGGGCGAAGTTCACGCTGCGAACCAGTACCCATCCAACCAGTCAACTGCTGTGAAACCTGCAAGATTCGCAGATTCTTCTTTCGGGTGAGAATCTCTAATGCCTCTGGCGAATACCCAGGAGCCACCACAACCTCTGTGAATACCTCGGCGAGCTGGGAGGCGGCCTCCGCGTTGAACTCGCGGTTTGCAGCCGCTACCCCACCATACGCTGACAGTGGGTCGCAGGCGTGAGCTTTGGCATAGGCATCCGCAACATCAGCCCCAATAGCGATACCGCAGGGATTGGCGTGTTTGAAAATCGCTACGCATGGGGTTTGGAAATCATAAA
>WRJP01000132.1 GCA_009778535.1 Propionibacteriaceae bacterium
ACAGTAAATGTCAGTTACCCCGTACCTGTTGGCGGCAGCTTAGGCCCAGGTGTAGATGTTAAGCCGAGACGCTGGCTTCACCCTGGTCCGAATCAGCATTTCAAAGGCTCCGACGCCCTATGGTTTGCCCGCGGCCGCTACGGTTTGAACGATTACACTCGGATGGAACGTCAGCGTTGCGTCGTTAATGCTGTGGTGCAGCAAGCAAACCCCGTTAACGTGCTTAGCAGGTTCCAGGCGATTGCTGAGGCTGGGAAGCAGAGCCTTGCAACAGACATTCCGCAAAGAACGCTGCCCGCCTTCCTAGACTTGGCAACTAGGGTGCAGGGAACGAAACTGCGCAGCATAGTTTTCATCAACGGCGAAGACGGGTTCAAGACTGGAAATCCTGACTGGGATGTCGTGCGTTCGCGGGTGAATAAAGCCTTGAACGAAACCACCGAATTCAACCAAGCTCAAACTCCTGATCCGACAGCCACTGAGCCTGAAACCCCAACCGCTGAACCCAAGAGCGTCGAAATGAACTCTGCATGCGGCTATGACCCGAATAAATACCAGGAACTTGTAGACAACAAATATCTCTCTTTCTGTGAAAAGTCCAAAGCTAATTACAAGCTCTGCTTCGGCAAAGAGCGAGAGTAGCCTCTCGCGCTGGGAGCGAGTAAACCGCGGACTTATTTCCTGGCAATCAATTGCTGACTTGTAAGATGATCTTGCCAACGTTTTCGCCACTGGCGAGTTGGCTGTGGGCTGCGGCAACGTTCTCAAAATTGAACACCCGTTGCGGTGGGAGTTTGAGTTTCCCGGACTCATACAATGGCCAAACTCGTTTTTCCACCTCGGCGCAAATCGCAACCTTTTGCGCCACTGGCCGAAAGCGCAAACTGGTAGCTGTGATGGTGCCTCGTTTGCTGAGCAGTCGGTTCAAATTGAGAGTACCTTTAGTCCCTCCTTGCAGGCCAATGACCACAAGTCTCCCACCGGCTGCAAGAGCGTCCACATTCGCTTCAAGGTACTTCGCGCCCATGATGTCAAGAATCACATCTACGCCCGCTCCGGCAGTTTCAGTCATTACACCTTCAATCCACCCGGGCGGATCACCGTGATAGTCCAGCGCCGCATCCGCACCAAGCGCCAGGCAGAGTTCCCTTTTTTCCGGCGTACCAGCAGTAACTATCACTTTAGTTTTTAGCTGCTTTGCATACCCGATTGCGAACGTACCAATCCCGCCTGCTCCCCCATGTATCAACACGGTCTCGCCTGCATGCAAGCTAACATGGTCAAAATTTGAGAGTACCGTAGCAGCGACTTCAATGACTCCGGCGGCACTCACCAGATCAATGCCCGCAGGAATTGGAAGGGTTTGTCCTGCTGGTACCACCACATACTCCGCATAGCCGCCACCAGCGAGCAGCGCCACCCGTTCGCTCCCAAGCAATTCAGGATCAACACCGGCACCGACAGCGTCAACTATGCCCGAGACTTCAAGCCCTATCACCTCTGAAATACCAGGCGGCGGCGGGTAGAAACCTTGCCGCTGTAGCAGGTCTGCCCGGTTCACACCAGCAGCATGGACCCGCAACCGTACCTCTCCTGGGCCAGGATTTGGAGTCGGAGCCTGCGCTACTACCAAATTTTCAGGCCCTCCCGGGCTGGTACAAAAGATTATTCGCATTGTCGCTAACTTCCTTGAAACAGTTATTATAGTTAGGCGTTCCGTAGCTAGAAGTTCTGGTTCACATCACATCCAATTACCCATGCGCTTCTGAAAGGGCAAAGAGGAGATCCGTTAAAGCTTTGTGCCCTTTTTCCCAGTTCGAGGGGTACTTCTCAATACCATAAGCGTCTATTACACCATTTTCATATTCGGCAACCAGACCCCAGGTGTACCCGTTTTCAGAGCGCCCATCAACTTGGTTGAATCCATTCCAATCTGCGATGCCGTTATCTGCAATAATGGCTGCGAAGTCGTCAAGCGCACTCACATCTAGTTCGAAATCCACACTGAATACCACTTTGTAATCAAGCCATCCTTCTCCATTCACACGAAGCGCCCAAGCCTCGGAATTATCGACACCTACATCCACAATGCTTAGCTCGAATAGGTATGAGTCGACGTAGTAAACGCCATAGTGGAAGCAGATGTACTTCAGCTCGCCCATGTCTTTCAATGAAACTCCTGATGAGCATCCAGTAATCCCTCCCATCAGAATACTTAATGCAAGAAGTACCGATGCAATCGCTGTCTTTGGTGTTGTGACCTGCCTATGACCAGTCATGTGCGCCTCCATTTGTTTTCGTCTAGGACAATCTATCTTGTTAATAGCCATGGATCGAGGATTTCCCGCAGGCTGCAAGCAGTATTATGCCGAAACCGAGAGAACCGTTCAGCTAGCACGATAACGATATGATGGAGTTGGTGATCAAATATTTGGGTAGTAAGCGGACGCTGTTGCCAGTTCTGGGCGCAATAGCCAAACAATCGCAAGCTTCCCGCGCGGTGGACATGTTCACTGGTACTACCCGCGTCGCCAGTGAGTATAAACGCCAAGGTCTGACAGTGCTGGCAAACGATATAGCCACCTACTCGAATGTGTTGGCACAGTGCTACATCACCACTGACGCAGACACCATCGATCAGCCACAGCTTGTGGACACACTGGATTATTTACAACACTTACCAGGTAAGCGCGGTTACTTCACCGAGACGTTTTGTGAAAAGTCTCGTTTCTTCCAACCACATAACGGAATGAGAATAGACGCTATCCGCGACGCCATCGAAACCGAATACTCCGGTTCATGGATGTACCCGATTTTATTGACATCGCTTCTGTTGGCCGCAGATCGAGTTGACTCGACGACTGGAGTACAGATGGCCTATCTAAAGAAATGGGCTGCCCGCTCCTACAACAATTTAGAATTACGGGTACCAGAACTTATTCCTGGGACAGGCGAGGCCACTATGGAAGACGCGCTGGAACTTGCGCGTCGACTTCCCAAAACCGAACTGATGTATCTCGACCCTCCATACAACCAGCATCGTTACTTCACGAACTACCACATCTGGGAGACACTCGTTCGCTGGGACGCTCCCGATTCATACGGCATCGCATGTAAACGATCAGATGCTCGCGAAGCCACAACCAAGAGTGCGTACAATCGCAGACGCGAAATGCCAGCTCAGCTGCGCCAACTCTTCTATGCAATAAACACCGAACTGGCTGTAGTGTCATACAACGACGAATCGTGGATAACCCCCCAGGAAATGACGACAACCCTGCGCGATGCAGGGTTTGAAGACGTTCGGATGCTCGCATTCGACTACAAACGCTACGTTGGTGCCCAGATTGGGATTTATAACCAATCCGGAAACAAGGTCGGCAAGGTGAGCCACCTTCGCAATGTCGAGTATTTGTTCCTTGCAGGTTCGAAAGACCAAGTTGCCGCCTGCGCAGCCGCCGTTCCCTCCTGAGTCCGGCGATTGCCGCTGCCTTTACTCAAATTTGGCGGTGGCGGTGGGATTCGCGTGTCTTTCTTCTAGAAATCCACTTGCCTCGCCTCTCTCCCGATCGTCTCGGCACAGGCGATTGAAGCGAATAGAATGCCGCTTGCGAGCATTCTTGAGCTGATTGAAGCCTGTAATAGGGAACGAAAGTGACCGAATACGTTCCTTCGATCACAAGCAAACCGTTGCTTGCTCACGATAGTCACGCCCTCACGGGTTCATATTCGATTGAGCCGAGTGTGCAGCGAGCTTGCTCAGCTGCACCGAGGCGATTGAGATATTGAAGATGCGCAAGCATCTAATAAATCCCATAATTCCCGAACAAATGTGAATAAGGGTCGGGCAAAGCCCAACCCTTATTCACATTTGCGGTGGCGGTGGGATTCGAACCCACGGAGGGTTGCCCCTCACGCGCTTTCAAGGCGCGCTCCTTTGGCCGCTCGGACACGCCACCGCAGGGAAGTTTACCCGAGACAGCTGTCCAGATGAAAATAGCGAGTGGAGTGCCGGCCCTAGGCCCGGATGTCGAAACCAGCGGGTCAGCGTCAGCTTTCTTTTTTCGATCTCCTGTGTCGAATCACTAGCGGAATTGACAACCCAGCCAAACCGGCAGCCCCTAGGCCACCAATAGCCCACGGCGGAATGGACGAGCCAACTACTTCACCACCGGTCGCAACCGCTGGAGCAATAACCCGAATGCGCACCGGAATCGTTACCCGATGGTTCGCGGCATCAATCACAGTCGCCTGGAAGCGATCCTCCCCAACAAAATCAAAGTTGGGACGATAGGAAATCTGGGTAACACCTGGCGGCAGCGCCCCATGCGCCATCGCTGTGTTACTGACAACCTCGACTACACCATTCGTTGGTCCGCCTGCATAACTTTCGATGCTCAGCGTCGCACGCCCAGCGCCACCGGACACATGGTCGAGCACCGGAACCGCAATCGGCTCATTCATCATCGTCTCAAGATAAATCTCGGTACCGTCAAAGAAGAGCGGTGGCACCACGATGATGATTTCCGGATCAGATTCATGACCGTCCTCATCACGGGCGACAACCTTCGTTTCACCATCAGTACCTGGCGGAATCGGCACATCCCAGCAACCATCAGCACCCACTATCACTTCATCAGTGCTGCCATCGGGCCAAGTGATAACGATTGTCGTGCCTGGAACAGCGTCACAACCGGGTCCACCTGGAACTTTAGGTCGATTGGTGATGACGTTGTCGTCCTGCCACACATCCCCTGGCCCGGCGATCCGTGAGAATACGATCGGCTGCGGATTAGCGTTCGCGACATGTCCAGTCAACGCTGATGGG
>WRJP01000133.1 GCA_009778535.1 Propionibacteriaceae bacterium
GTCGTACCAAGATCGCCGCGCTAAAACAGCTAGGCTGGAAGTCTGCACATCTTCCCCGGTGCATTAGTGTTTTTTACCTCGAGGAGGATGTTAGGCGTGTCCGAAGGCTTTGTTCACTTACATTGCCATTCTGAGTATTCCATGCTTGACGGCGCTGCCAGGCTGAAAGATTTGGTCGCCGGCTGCGAAGAAATGGGAATGCCAGCTTTAGCGGTGACTGATCACGGCAACCTGTTCGGTGCCTACGAGTTCTACAAAGCAGCTAAAGACAGCCCAGTGAAGCCGATTATCGGTGTGGAAGCGTATTTGACCCCTAAAACTCATCGGAGTGATCGTAAGCGGGTTCAGTTCGGGGATGGGTCTGGTGACGATGTATCAGCCCGTGGTGCATACACCCACATGACGATTTGGAGTGAAAACCGGATAGGGATGCACAATCTTTTCAAACTGTCTTCGATGAGTTCGTTGGAGGGGTTTTTCTATAAGCCGCGTGCTGATAGAGAGCTGCTGCACCAATATCACGAAGGGCTGTTGGCAACCACGGGGTGTTTGTCGGGAGAAGTGCAAACCTATCTGCGCCAAGACAAATATGAAGATGCGTTGGCATCAGCAGCAGAGTTTCGAGATATCTTTGGAGTTGGTAACTTCTTTGTCGAGCTGATGGATCACGACTTACCAGATGAAGCAAGGGTGCGCGCCGGCCTGCTTAGAATCGCAAAGGACCTCAACCTGCCGCTGGTCGCCACCAATGATCTGCACTATGTGAAAGCAGCAGATGCCGAAGCGCACGATGTATTGTTATGCGTTTCGGCAGGAGCAAACAAAGACACCCCGAATCGATTCAAATTCGATGGAAGCGGCTACTACCTGAAGTCGCCAGCGCAAATGCGGGAGCTGTTCAAGGACTTGCCTAGTGCCTGTGATACAACTTTGGAGATTGCCGAGCGTTGTTCGACTGATTTCGACGAAGGTATGGGGACTTACATGGCGCACTTTAGTGTGCCTAAGACCGAGAGCGAAGAATCGTGGTTCCGCAAAGAAGTACAAGCCGGGCTGGCAACCAGATTTCCGGCCGGAATTCCGCCCTATGCCAGCGAACAAGCGGCATATGAGCAAGATGTGATCATTAACAAGGGTTATGCGGGCTATTTTTTAGTTGTCGCAGACTTCATTAACTGGGCGAAATCAAACGGAATTCGAGTCGGCCCAGGACGCGGCTCCGGCGCAGCGTCAATGTGCGCCTATGCCATGCGAATCACCGACCTGGATCCCCATAAACATGGCCTCATCTTTGAGCGTTTCTTAAATCCGGAACGTCCTTCAATGCCTGATTTTGACATTGATTTCGACGAACGTCGTCGTGGCGAGGTCATTAAATACGTTTCCGAAAAATACGGAGCTGACCGAGTCTGCCAGATCGTCACCTATGGGACTATTAAGGCAAAACAAGCTATCAAGGATGCTGGGCGAGTTTTAGGGAAACCGTATGCGCTTGGGGAAAAGATCACTCGAGTATTTACCCCACCAGTGCAAGGCAAAGATGTCACGCTAGATCAGGTTTTTGACCGCGACGATGAACGCTACCTCGAAGGCAATGAGTTCAGGCAGTTGTATGAAACTGATCCTGAAGCGCGCGAAGTTGTGGATACCGCACGCGGAATTGAAGGACTAAAGCGGCAGTGGGGGGTGCACGCGGCTGGAGTCATCATGTCGAGTGAGCCGTTGCTCGACATCATTCCTATCATGAAACGAGAAGCCGACGGCGCAATCATCACCCAATTCGACTATCCGGCCTGCGAAGCGTTGGGCTTGGTAAAAATGGATTTTTTGGGGTTGCGGAATCTTACGATCATTGACGATGCCCTAACAAACATTAAAGCTAACGCTGGAGTTGAACTCGATCTTGAAGAAATCGCCGTATCTCTTGACGATAAGCAAACCTATGAGCTGCTATCTGCCGGGGACACGCTGGGCATTTTCCAACTTGACTCAACCGGACTGCAAAATCTGTTAAAGGCGATGCGGCCTGACTGTTTTGAAGACATTTCCGCAACTATCGCGCTATACCGACCTGGCCCTATGGGTGCCCATTCACATACAAACTATGCGTTGCGCAAGAATGGAAAGCAGAAAGTTTCGCCGATACACCCCGAACTTGCCGCACCGCTGGCGGACATTTTGGATCTTACCTATGGCTTGATCGTCTACCAAGAGCAGGTGCAGCAGATTGCGCAACGGGTGGCGAATTACACACTTGGTGCCGCCGATGAATTGCGGCGTGCAATGGGCAAGAAGAAAAAGGAAATCCTGGATAACGAGTTCGAACCGTTTCAAGCTGGGATGTTGAGCAATGGTTATTCACCAGGTGCTATCGAGAAACTTTGGGAGGTCTTAGTTCCTTTCGCTGCCTATGCTTTCAATAGGGCACACTCAGCGGCCTATGCGATGATTTCCTATTGGACAGCTTATTTGAAGGCGCACTTTCCTGCTGAGTTCATGGCCGCCTTATTGGAATCCTACAAATCCGATAAAGAAAAAACTGCGATTTATCTTGGCGAGTGCCGCCGAATGGGTATTCGGGTATTGCCGCCAGACATTAACGAATCGCAGGGACGATTCACCCCAGTTGGGGCTGATGTGCGGTACGGACTTGCCGCGATTCGCAATGTTGGCGATAACGTGGTTGATGGAATCCTTTCGGCTCGCGCAGCCGGAAATTTCAGCGACTTTTCCGATTTTCTAGCTAGGGTGCCATTAGTTGTTTGCAACAAGCGAGTCATCGAGTCGCTGATCAAGTCAGGAGCCTTTGACTCTATGGGTCTCAGTAGGCGCGCCCTGTTCAATGTGCATGAGCAGAAGGTTGATGAAGTAATTGAGCTAAAACGAAACGAAGTCATCGGGCAAGATGATCTGTTTGGCGATACTAGCCAGGATATGGTTCATGCTTTAGCGATACCTGAAATGCCTGAGTGGAACAAGTCCACAAAGCTGGCCTTTGAACGCGAGATGCTGGGACTTTACGTATCTGATCATCCTTTACAAGGGTTGGAGCATGTGCTTTCGGCCAATAGCGACTTCACGATACGCGAATTGCTCGCTCAAGAAGAGTTCACCCAGAATCGCATTTCTATCGCTGGAATGATTACCCAAATCACACGTAAACAGAATAAAAAAGGCGGTGTGTGGGCGATTTTAACCGTGGAAGATTTGGATGCCGCGATTGATGTTTTGCTCTTTCCAAAAGACTATCAACGAGTTGCGACGGCGCTAGCCACTGATCAAATCGTCAGGATCGACGGGCTAGTTCGTGCAAGGGAGGGATCACTGGAGTTGCAGTGCAAGGAGATTTCTTTTCCTGAGACGGGGAACGAACGCGATGTGGACACCCCGCTCGTAGTTTCGCTGCCAACTCCGCGCTGTACTGCCGCTGTGGTGGAACGACTGGGCGAGGTGCTGCGAACTCATCCTGGGCCGACGCAGGTACAACTCAAGCTGCAAGGTATAGAAAGCTGTGATATTTGGCAAATCGGCCAAAACTTGAGTGTGAGCATTTCGTCGGCGCTGCTCGCTGATTTGAAACACTTGCTGGGCCCGGCGTGTGTCCGTTAGCTATGCGAGTTTTTCGATTTTTTTATCTCGGGTAGCTCCGTGTCGTCGGATGAGGCATTAGGCTTGTTGTGATGGCTGTTGTAGCAGAGATTTCGCAGGTGGCGCGCAAACCCAAGCGCTACCGAACGCTCGTTGGGTGGTTGCTGATTCTGACGCTGCTGTGTGTAGTCGTGGGAGCATTGGTCTCGCTGTTTTGGGCAAACACCGTACAACTACCGCAGTATCTGGTGCTCAGTGATGGGTCGACCAGGCTGAGTGAACGTGAACTGGTCGAGTTCGCTTCGGCAGATTTTTGGTATGTCGTTTGCGCCATATTAGTCGGTCCTGCCATGGGATGGTTGACATGGCGTTGGTTCAAACCGTTGGGTTGGGCTACCGCCCTAGTCGCAGTTGCTGCTGGTTTCTTGACGGGGCTGATTTGTTGGGGTAGCGGCGAAATCTTTGGCCCGGGGGCTTTTGCAGAACGGCTTGTTATTGCCCAACCTGGAGATTTGGTGCCACTCTCCTTGGATTTGCGGGCTACCTCAGCGCTGTTCGTTTGGCCGCTGGCTGCCATAGTGCCGGTATTGATTGCTGCCACCATAAGTCCTGAGAATACGTCTGAAACAGAAACTGACCACGTTCCTTTGGTTGCGAGCGCAGGAGAAAACTAACATCTTCGCCCTGTGTTTGATGAACGAAGGGTGTGATAGATATCGTTTATCAACATAATCTTATTGTTTTTCGATAAACAATCTGTATGATGGAAGTGTTGAAGGATGCTGCGCGAGCGGCAAGTCCGTGAGGAGGATGGAGCAATGCTGAAGCGCATACTGACGTTTATGAGTGTCGCTGCATTGGCATTGGGGATTTCAGGCTGTGCTTTGAACATATTCAGCGGCGGTAATGACCTCATTGAGTTTGAAGCGGTTTTCAGCGATGTTACCGAACATAGTCATTCACTACAATTCAAGTTAGACGAAACGCTTTATTCTGTTTACATTATTTCCGGAGAAATTCAGACCCAAGCTACCCGCGGACTAAAGGAAATTGGTTTTGCCACTGATGATTTTGGAAAATACCGCATTTTTGAGCGCGATGGTTTTCCCAGCAACGAGTTTATTGTCGTAAAAGATTACGGATTCATGAATCCAGCCGTAATATACAAATCCGACGCTTGAGTGAACTCACCAAGTCTTCACAGCGGCCCTGGCAAGTGTGAAACCGTGTTCGGT
>WRJP01000134.1 GCA_009778535.1 Propionibacteriaceae bacterium
GATTCCATGATCGCTGCCCAGCTGCCGCAAAAATGGACCATCCAACGCATGCCCCGCGTAGATCGGATACTGGCACGGCTCGCCTGCTACGAAATGAGCTACGACAACATTGAGCCTCCAATCGCCATTTCTCAAGCTGTGACGTTGGCGCAAGAGCTTTCGACTGAAAAATCATCGGTTTTTCTCAACGGAGTGCTAGCTGCCGTCGCCAAAGAAATCGGACGCTGACCAGGGCATATGCAGTTGAAGGTAAAAACGATTCCAGGCAGCCTTGGAAGAAATTTTTCTGCAACCTGTTTTGGTAGTATTCGCCCCAGACAATGCAAAGGATGAGATGACCAACTTTGATGCTTCTGACCGGCAGCCGGCAGTTCTAGTTACAGAAGACGGCAAATCGTTCCAAGGAATAAGCATTGGGGCAAAAGGTGAGGTTTTTGGCGAAGCTAACTATTTCACGGGGATGACCGGCTACCAAGAAATGCTCACCAATCCCAGCAACTACAAACAGGTCGTCATCACAACTTCACCTCATATCGGAAACAGCGGCTGGAACGATCAAGATAACGAATCTGAAAGAATCCAGGTGGCAGGTTTAGTTGTGCGAGACTTTTCTCGCATCCGCTCTAACTGGCGCTCAACACGCAGCTTTGATCAAGAATTAGCTTCCCAGGGTGTAGTCGGAATCGCGGAGGTCGACACTCGGGCTCTAACCAGACATTTACGCGAACACGGCGCGATGCGGGTCGGGATTTCAACCAGCGAGCTAGACCCAGCCGTGCTATTGCAACAAGTGAAAGCCCAGCCCACAATCGCTGGCTCAGCGCTCTACAACGACGTAACCAGACGGCAACCAGATTTCTTCGCCACCGCTGGCGAGGCGCGGCATACCGTGGTGGCATATGACTTCGGAATTCGACGCGCTAGCGTGCGCGCCCTGCTGCGGCGAGGAATTGATGTCCATGTAGTCGCTGCAAATACAGACTTTTCCCGTGTTGGCGAATTAGCCCCACACGGGGTCTTCTTTTCGAGCGGCCCTGGTGACCCTGCCACGGCCACCGATCAAATCAAAGTATTGAAACAAATTTTGGATGCGGGCATTCCATTCTTCGGAGTCGGGCTGGGGCATCAAATCTTCGCGCAGACGTTAGGGCTTGATTCCTTCAAGCTGAAAAATGGTCACTACGGGCTCAACCAACCAGTAAAAGAATTAGCAACCGGAAGCATAAAAATAACGTCACAAAATCACAGTTTTGCCGTTGCTACGCCCAGCAAAGCAGCGGTAGCTACTGAGTGGGGTCATGCCAGCGTCACCCACATTGGGCTGAACGATCAGCTAGTTCAAGGATTACACCTAGTGGACGCAAACCAAAGACAGCGCGGAATCTCCTTCCAGTTTTACCCCGAAGCCTCTCCAGGCACACATGACTGTGAGTATTTGTATGACGCTTTTGCCGCCATGATGAACCAGACAGTGACGGAGGGTGCCGTTCATGCCACGTCGTAGTGATATTAGCTCGATCTTGGTGATCGGCTCCGGGCCAATCATCATCGGCCAAGCCTGCGAGTTCGATTATTCCGGAACTCAAGCCTGTCGAGTTCTGAAAGAAGAAGGCTTCCGCGTCATCTTGGTGAACTCGAATCCCGCAACAATAATGACCGACCCCGAATTCGCAGATGCGACCTACATTGAACCGATTACCCCAGACTTCCTCGAAAAAGTCATAGCGAAAGAACGCCCTGATGCTCTCTTGGCAACCTTGGGAGGCCAAACTGCGCTAAACAATGCGGTTGCACTGCACGAAAGCGGAGTACTCCAACGGTACGGAGTGGAAATCATCGGAGCTTCCATCGACGCAATTCAGGCAGGGGAGAACCGCGAAACATTCAAAGAAATCATTGGTTCACTCAATCTCCCAACAGCTCGTCCCGAAGTGGCGAGATCGTTCATCTGTCACACGATGCCTGAAGTGCTGGCAGCCGCAGCAGAACTGGGTTATCCAGTCGTCGTGCGTCCTTCCTTCACAATGGGCGGGGCAGGTTCGGGGCTTGCACACAACGAAGCTGACCTGATCAGAGTTGCAGGTTCAGGCTTGGCAGCATCTCCGGTAACCGAAGTCCTGATTGAAGAATCAGTCTTAGGCTGGAAAGAAATCGAACTTGAACTCATGCGTGACAGCGCGGACAACGTAATCGTTATCTGCTGCATTGAGAACGTAGACCCTATGGGGGTACACACCGGGGATTCCTTCACAGTTGCTCCAGCTATGACAGCTACCGATTTGGAATACCAAGCGTTACGTGACGTGGGTATCGCAGCAATCCGCGCGGTCGGGCTGGAAGCGGGCGGCTGTAACATTCAGTTCGCAGTGAATCCAGATGATGGCCGTATCGTTGTAATCGAAATGAACCCCCGGGTGTCACGCTCGTCGGCTTTGGCCTCAAAAGCGTCCGGCTTCCCGATTGCGAAGATCGCCGCCAAGGTAGCAGTCGGCTACACCTTGGATGAGATCAGAAACGACATGACCTTCGATACCTACGCTGGGTTTGAACCTGCGTTGGATTACGTCATATTGAAAGCACCACGTTTTGCTTTTGAGAAATTCCCAGCAGCCGACCCTACCCTGACCACCCACATGAAGTCGGTGGGTGAGGTGATGGCTATCGGGCGGAATTACACCGAGGCCTTAGGGAAGGCGCTCCGTTCGTTGGAGGACACTAAATCGCCGTTGGACTTCAACGGGAAAAACACCCAGAGCCTAGACGGTTTGCTTGCTGAAATAGCTATCCCGCACGATGGCAGGCTGCAAGGTGTGTTACAGGCAATCAGATGCGGAGCAAGCAACGAACAAATCTTCGAGGCTACTGCCATTGATAGATGGTTCATAGACCAAATGCGCCTGGTAAATGAAGTGGCCGAATATGTCCGCAGCGCCGAAGAATTGACCGCCGATGTGCTGCGCATGGCAAAGCGGCACGGGCTTTCCGACGAGCAAATCGCCGACGTGAGAAATCTGTCACCCGAAGTAGTACGCGGACTGCGTTGGGCACTGGGAGTACGTCCGGTTTTCAAAACAGTGGACACCTGTGCCGCCGAATTCGAGGTTAAAACCCACTACCACTATTCCAGTTACGACGACGAGACCGAGGTGCAGCCGCGTAGCAAACCAGCCGTAATCATCTTGGGGAGCGGGCCGAACCGCATTGGGCAGGGTATCGAATTCGACTACTCGTGCGTACACGCCACGTTGGAACTCAAGGCTGCTGGCTATGAAACCATCATGATCAACTGCAACCCCGAGACGGTCTCAACTGACTATGACACTGCCGACCGGCTCTACTTCGAGCCACTGACGGCCGAGGACGTGCTGGAAGTTGTGCATGCCGAACAACTTGCCGGGCCTTTGGCCGGAGTGATCGTACAGCTTGGGGGACAGACACCTTTGAAACTGGCGCAGACCTTATTGGATGCAGGGGTGCCCATTGTCGGCACCTCGCCGACAGCCATCAACTTAGCCGAAGACCGCGGCGAATTTGGAGCATTGCTTGCACAGGCGGGACTGCTCGCCCCCGAATACGGCTTGGCTACCTCGGTACCAGAAGCGTTACAAGTGGCACGAAACCTCGGCTTCCCCGTTCTAGTACGGCCGTCCTACGTTTTGGGTGGACGCGGTATGGAAATCGTCTATGACGAAGAATCGCTTGCCGCGTACATCGAACGTGCCACGACCATCACTCCGTCCGCACCGGTTTTAGTTGACAGGTTCCTTGACGACGCGATTGAAATTGATGTGGACGCGCTCTATGACGGCAAAGAGCTGTATCTGGGCGGCGTCATGGAGCATATCGAAGAAGCCGGAATTCATTCCGGCGACTCTGCCTGTACGCTGCCTCCAATCACCCTCGGTAGTGAAATCATCGACTTGATTCGCAGCGCTACCGAGAAAATTGCTGTCGGGGTTGGAGTTCTAGGACTCATCAACATCCAATTCGCGCTGCATCACGACACGCTCTACGTGTTGGAAGCCAACCCGCGGGCATCGCGGACGGTGCCATTCGTCTCAAAAGCCACAAACACTCCGCTTGCGAAGGCCGCAGCTCGAATTTCCCTGGGAGCCACAATTGCGCAATTACGTCAAGAAGGAATGCTGCGAACTGGCTGTGACGGCGCTGCAATCTTGAAAGCCGCCCCAATGGCTGTGAAGGAAGCTGTGATGCCATTCAACCGTTTCCGCACTGCCGATGGGTCGTGGGTTGATTCGCTGCTCGGGCCCGAAATGAAGTCCACCGGTGAGGTCATGGGAATGGATGTAGCGTTTGGGCGTGCGTTTGCAAAGAGTCAGGCAGCATCGTATGGGAAAGTGCCGGTATCGGGAACCGTATTTGTCTCGGCGGCAAATCGCGACAAACGACATGTGATTTTTCCGGTGAAATACCTTGCCGACTTGGGTTTTCGGATTTTGGCTACCGAAGGAACTGCCCAAGTCCTACGCCGAAATGATGTGGAAGTAGAAACTATCCGCAAGGCTTCGCAGGGAGCAGGTCCAGCGGGGGAGCAGACCGTCGTTGACGCTATCGTTAATCAAGAGATTGATCTGGTGTTCAACACTCCGCAAGGCAAATCCAGAGACGGAAGCCCGCGCCGTGACGGTTGGCAGATACGTTCGGCTGCAATCTTGGCGGACGTTCCTTGCGTCACTACTGTGCAAGGGCTGTCGGCTTGCGTGCAGGGGATTGAGGCGCTTCGGAAGGGTCACGTTGACGTTAGACCGTTAC
>WRJP01000135.1 GCA_009778535.1 Propionibacteriaceae bacterium
GAGGTCACGGCAGTTGAGTACGACAAGTCACTCATACCTGCTTTAGGACCTATCGCCAAGTTATGCCAGTTGTGGGGCAAAAATAGAGGTATCGGGGTCTGCGTCCGGGTCGGGTGCGGTGACGTGATTCTACTTCAGACTGGTCTAGACCCTGAGCTGGGCACTGGTTTTGACTTGGTTGTTATGAACCCGCCATACCGGAAACTTGGTTCAGCGTCCTGGCAGCGCCGAGTATTGAAGCCTCTAGGCTGGGAGGTTACGAACCTCTATTCGGCTTTCCTTGCGCTCGGAGTTGAATCGCTACGACCCGGTGGTCAACTGGTGGCAATCACGCCACGTTCCTTCTTCAATGGTCCCTACTTTGGCCAGTTCCGAAAACGCCTGCTGCGCCAGGTAGTGTTCAATCGGGTACATACTTTTGAGTCTCGCTCCACCGTGTTCGCCGACACAGGGGTACTTCAGGAGAATGTGGTCTTCTCCGCCACTAAAGGCGGAGCACTCGGTGCCGTAGTCATCACGTCATCTCATGGTCACACCGACGAGATTACAGCCAGGACGATCACCTATAACGAGTTGATCTCTCCCGATGACCCACAAGAGTTCATCAGGATCACCACCGACGACACCGACGATGAGGCAGTGCGCAAACTCACTTCCCTACCTGCATCGCTGACCGCACTGGGCTTGAAGGTGTCCACCGGCAAGGTGGTGGACTTTCGTGCTCGCAAGAACCTACATGACTCACCGTTGCCCGGCAGCCCTCCGCTTATTTATCCGGGGAATCTGCGCCGCGGCGAGGTGCATTGGCCCAGGCAAATCGGTAAGGCTCAAGCATTCCGGATTGTTGATGAGGGTGACCGTAAAGCGCTCTTGCCGAACGGCTACTACGTACTTGTGAAGCGTTTCTCAGCCAAAGAGGAGCGCCGCAGGATCGTCGCCGCTGTTTGGGATCCGACCAGATACCAGGTCGAAGACGTGGCGTTCGAAAACCATCTAAACGTCTTCCACTGTGGTGGTACAGGCTTAGAGCGGCATCTGGCCTGGGGACTGTGTCTGTGGTTGAACTCTTCGGTCGTGGATCGTTATTTCCGCACTTTTTCCGGTCATACCCAGGTAAACGCTACTGATCTCAGGTCGTTGGTTTATCCAGATGAGGCCACCTTGCATAGTCTCGGCAGTGCTATTGACCACTTACCCGACCAAGATGAACTGGATCGACTGGTTGCTGATTACACCTGGGAGCAGGTGGCCGCATGAACGAGTTAGCCGCTAACCAAGTTGAAGATGCCCGCTCAGTTCTGGGACACCTTGGATTTGACCCTGAACGGTCAAACGAACGCTCGGCCTTGGTGTTGTTGTCGCTGATGCAACTACACCCTGGTGACTCATGGGCAACCGTGGAAGCCCCCACGTTGGGAACCAGAGCGATCATGGACTGGATCAGTGACCACTATGGCGTCGAGTATGCGCCAAACACTCGTGAGACGATTCGTCGCTTCACCTTGCACCAGTTCGTTGCTGCCGGGCTGGTTCAGGAAAACCCTGACGATCCAGCACGACCCGTCAACTCACCCAAGTGGTGCTACCAGGTTCGCGCCGAAGCACTCGGGCTGCTCAGTGCCTACGGGACGCAGAAGTTCAACCTACTACTGAGTGCCTATTTGAAGGACGTGCCAGGGCTGGTGGCGCAGTACGCCTCGCAGCGTGAGATGGCTCGCATCCCGGTTGTGTTACCGGACGGCAGTCCCCTTACCTTGAGTCCCGGTGGGCAGAACGCTCTCATCAAGGCGATGATCGACGAGTTTTGCGCCTACTACGCTCCTGGTGGGCGAGTCCTCTATGTTGGTGATGCAGACGCGAAGTGGGCCGTCTTCCACGAAGATGAACTCGCCTCCCTCGGCATCAGTGTGGATATGCATGGCAAGATGCCCGACCTGGTCGTCCACTTACCCGAGAAGAATTGGCTCCTGCTACTGGAAGCTACCGCCAGCCATGGCCCGGTTGATGGACAGCGATACTCCGAACTGTCAGCCATGTTCAGCAGTTCAACCGCCGGGTTGGTTTATGTCTCCTGCTTCCCCTCCCGCGTAATCATGCGCAAATATCTAACGCAGATCGCCTGGGAAACCGAAGTCTGGTGTGCCGATGACCCAACCCACTTGATCCACTTCAACGGCGAACGATTTCTCGGACCCTATGAGTGAGACCAGCCTGAATCAGCGGAGAGGAGGCGCGATGACAAGAAAAGGGGGAAATCTCGTCGGTCTTAGGCGCTCTTGGCTCGGCTCAGTTCTTCTTCGACTTCTTCTGCTTCAATCAGAGTAGCTGATACTGAATCACCGTCAGCATCGACTATCACCTGGGCAACTCCGACGTTGCTGGGCACCTGATACATCGCGTCGAGCAGGGTTTCCTCCAAAATGGAACGCAGCCCGCGTGCGCCAATTCCACGGCTCAAAGCTGTCTTAGCGATGGCCTCAATTGCTGCATCAGTAAATTCAAGCTGCACCTCATCCAGATCAAAGAGCTTACTGAACTGTTTGGTCAGCGCATTCTTAGGCTCCACCAAAATACGAACCAGAGCCTCGACATCTAACGCAGCAACTGAAGCAATCATTGGCAGTCGCCCGATGAATTCGGGTATCAAACCATACGCCTGCAAATCTTCAGGTCTGACTTCAATGAACGGATCCTCGTTTTTTTGCCGCCGCAACGAAAAGTCATTATTGAAGCCGAGCGGATTCCTGCCGATTCTCGCGTTTACTATCTCCTCAAGCCCTGCAAACGCGCCACCTACTATGAAAAGAATGTTCGTAGTGTCGATTTGCAAAAACTCCTGATGCGGATGCTTACGTCCACCTTGGGGCGGAACTGACGCAGAAGTACCCTCTAGGATTTTCAAGAGCGCCTGCTGCACTCCTTCTCCGGAGACATCTCTGGTTATCGAGGGGTTCTCAGCTTTTCGAGCGACCTTGTCGATTTCGTCGATATAGATGATTCCGACTTCTGCCTTCTTAACGTCATAGTCGGCAGCTTGAATCAGCTTGAGCAAGATATTCTCAACATCTTCGCCGACATAGCCAGCTTCGGTGAGTGCGGTAGCATCTGCCATCGCAAACGGTACATTCAGATATTTGGCGAGTGTCTGCGCAAGATAGGTTTTCCCGCAACCTGTCGGGCCGATCAACAAGATATTTGACTTGCCTAACTCGATCTGATCTGCGTCAGAGTTACGCCCGCCGTGCTTTGCCTGGGCACGCACGCGTTTGTAGTGGTTGTAAACCGCCACCGACAAGGCTTTTTTCGCCGTATCTTGGCCAATGACGTATGAATCCAAAAACTCTCTGATTTGGGCAGGTCTCGGTAAATCTGCTCCATCGCCGGTGGTGGCCTCGGCGAACTCCTCCTCGATGATTTCGTTACATAAATCTATACATTCATCGCAAATATAGACGCCGGGGCCGGCGATCAATTTTTTGACTTGTTTTTGGCTCTTTCCACAGAAAGAACACTTCAAAACTTCTGAAGACTCGCCTATTGCGGGCATCGATTACTCCCAGATCAGGTGTTGGTTCTAGCGTGGAACTTCTTTTAAGGAAGTGAGGATGTCGTCAATTATTCCGTACTCTTTTGCTTCATCGGCGGTCAGGTACTTGTCTCGCTCAATATCGCGGCTGACTTTTTCAACGTCTTGGCCGGTATTGGCGGCCAGCATTGATTCCATCAGCGAGCGAATCCGCAAAATCTCTTTAGCCTGGATTTCCAGATCAGAAGACTGTCCATAGCTACCCTCACCACTGATTGCCGGTTGATGAATCAGGATACGACTATTCGGTAACGCGAGCCGTTTTCCTGGGGTTCCAGCTGCAAGAATCACCGCAGCTGCCGAAGCGGCCTGCCCAAGACAAACCGTCTCCACCTCAGGTTTGATGTAACGCATCGTGTCATAAATAGCAGTCAGCGCAGTGAATGAACCACCTGGGGAGTTAATGTAGATTGAGATTTTGCGCTCTGGATCCATCGATTGCAGACAGAGCAATTGCGCCATCACCGCATTAGCAATGTCGTCAGAGATCGGGGTTCCCAAGAAGATGATGCGATCTTCAAAGAGCTTGGTGTAGGGGTCAACCCGACGCACGCCGTAACTTGTGCGTTCTTCCCATTGCGGAATGTAGTAATCCATCCGTGGACTCAGATTTTGGTCGAAGTGCATTTCGCTCATATCTTCCCCCTCATTTGTTCGGCGATACAGAAGTGATCTGCGCCGCGCGTTCATAGACGTGGTCGATAAAGCCATATTCCAAGGCTTGCTCGGCAGTGAACCAACGGTCACGATCAGAATCTGTCTCAATCTGTTCGACACTTTGTCCAGTATGCTGCGCGATCAAAGCCGACATGGTTTTTTTGATGTGCAGGCTCTGTTCTGCCTGGATTTTAATGTCCGAAGCGGTGCCGCCCAAACCACCGGAAGGCTGGTGCATCAGAATACGGGCATGCGGAAGCGCGAAACGTTTTCCCTTGGTGCCAGCGCTAAGCAAGAACTGCCCCATAGAAGCCGCCAACCCCATCGCTACAGTAGCGACGTCGTTGGAAATCCACTGCATCGTGTCGTAGATCGCCATTCCAGAATCGACCGACCCACCTGGGGAGTTGATATACAAGAAGATGTCTTTATTTGGGTCTTCGGCATTGAGTAGCAGCATCTGAGCACAGATGGCATTGGCATTCTCATCGCGCACTTCTGAACCGAGGAAAATAATCCGGTTG
>WRJP01000136.1 GCA_009778535.1 Propionibacteriaceae bacterium
CGAAGCCGGACATCAAGAACTGATAGCTGCAATGCGCGAGTTCGCCAAGTCGTGTTGGGAAAATTCCGGGGTGCTGCTGCAACATATTTCCACTCTCGATACGGTTAATGATCTCGACCTGCTTCGCACATTGGTTGGGGATAAGAAGCTGTTCTATCTTGGCTATTCGTACGGCACCGCTATTGGAGCCGCCTATGCGGAAGTGTTTGGTGCTAACGTTTCCAGATTGGTGCTGGATGCTGCTGTTGACATTGCCGAGGACTCTGATGTGATTCAAGCTCAAGGCTTTGACACTGCCTTGGGAAATTTCGCCGCATGGTGTGCACAAAGTAACAGATGCACGCTAGGAGTTACTCAAGATGAAGTGGTGCAAAACCTTTACAACTGGCTCGAAAAGCTAGGTTCCAAACCTGTGAAAGTGGGGGAACGCTATTTGACTCAGTCGTTGGCGACCGCTGGAATCGGAACATTTCTTTACGCCGGAAAAGAGGGCTGGGACTTACTCGTACTGGCTGTGGCGCAAGCCCAAGCTGGGCAGGGAGATTATCTACTTTTGGCTGGCGACATGTTGAACGGACGCGAGCCAGATGGTAGCTACAGCAGTCTGTTCTATGCTTTTTCTGCTATCTCATGTCTCGATTATTCAGACAAAGGTTTAGCAGCAGCCGCTCTTGAATGGGAGCGCGACAAAGAAAAAGCTCCATTCTTTGGAAGATTTTTCGGCCCCGATTACCTGTGTCCGGTTTGGCCAGTGCAACCTATTCCCGATGCTACGATCACTGCGCCAAATGCCGGACCGATTTTGGTAATAGGAGGCACCGGTGACAACGCAACTCCATATCAGCAAGCGGTAAACATGGCATCACAGTTGAAATCTGGCGTGCTCGTCACCTATGACGGCGAGGGACATGGAACTTTCGGCGGCAAATCAAAGTGCGTCGACGACATTGTGATTAATTACTTTGTTGAGGGACGCTTACCAAGCAATGGAGTCGTCTGTACCTGATTCCTTAGACCTGTCCTTCTGCTGATTGCTGCCCAATTCCAGCTGGTTGAGTGCCGGTCACAGACCGGTTTATCGAAAAAACTGCGCTAGCAGATTGAGTAGGCCGAAGGCGGTATCGAAATCCCAATAGCAGTGATCTATGCCCTTGTCGACCTACCGTAGGGAGGCGAAATAGTCCTGGAGTAGCTGCGCACACGCTAAGGCGCAGATGCCGGAGTTGACTTCGACACGGTGATTCAATCGCGGATCGCGCACCACATCCCATAGCGACGAAACTGCTCCCGCTTTTTCGTCCCAAGCTCCGATCACCAATCTTGAGATGCGGGCTTGCACCGCTGCACCAGCACACATCGTGCAAGGCTCCAGCGTGCAGACTAGGGTGCAGCCACTCAAACGCCAGGTGCCCAGCACTTGCGCTGCCCGCCGCAGCGCCAGCACTTCTGCATGAGCAGTGGGATCACCGGTCAACTCCCTTTCGTTACCGGCCGTTGCGATCAACTCGCCATTGGCATCAAGCACGACAGCGCCAATGGGAATATCTTCATGGGCGGAAGCCAGCTTTGCAGCTTCAATGGCTACCTTCATAGCAGCTATCCAGCATGTCTGCTTGGCCATTATCGTCTGGAAACGGCTGCCCGAAACGCTGGCCCGAATTGAATCTTGTTTGCGATCTGCGCGAGCAGTTCTGGAGCTTCAATCTCGTAGCTGCTGGCTATCGTTTCAAGATCGAACTCTTTCAGTCCGGCATCAGCAAGAATATCGGCATCTCCTACTGGCATCGATTCATCGTCATCTTCAGGGAGTTCTTCGTCTAAAAATTCGACAACATCGCGGCAAATTGGCCAATCCAACGCGGCGACTAGGTCTGACAGATAGACCTTGACATTCTTACCACGCACCCGTACCAAAACGAATACTTCTCCAGCTAACGAAACCATCCCCAAGGCTCCGGCATCGCCTGGAATCCGGCGCAGTTGACTGATCAGAGCATCCAAGTCATTGGCCAGAGCATTGTTTATCTCTATTCCGATTTGCTGCCCATCTTCACGATAGAGCGCGATGAGTAGGTCGATGTCTTCTTCACTGGCATCTGAGGGAAAGTCGAAATCGGAATCGTCGTCGTGGTCGTCATGGTCAACATCAGTCAAACCTGGTCGGTCGTCTTCGAGAGCAGGCAGTTCTATTTCATCGAATTCGTAAACCACTTGCACTCCTTAGCTCGTCCGAGTTAACACATTGTCTCAGAAAACCTTTCACAAGGACATATCAATTTTTAGCCGTTGTCAAGCGGGCGTCGCAGATGGCTAGATTCTACCCCCAGCGGGGACTATTCGACGCTGGTGTAGCAATCTCACTAGACTTCAGATTGTGGAACTTCGCATTATTGATCACCCGCTGGTATCACACAAAGTCACACTCTTGCGAGATGTGAACACTCCCTCGACCATTTTCCGCGAACTTGTTGGCGAATTGGTCACATTGTTGGCATACGAAGCTACCCGCGAAGTCAGAGTGACAAATATCGAGGTGCAGACCCCGATCACAAAAACTAGTGGCGTTTCGATGCTGAAACCCTGCCCGCTGGTAGTGCCTATCTTGCGCGCCGGATTGGGCATGCTGGAGGGCATGATGCGGCTGATGCCGACTGCTGAAGTTGGATTTGTGGGCATGGTACGTGACGAAACCACGTTGCAGCCCTTCACCTATGCCGAACGTCTGCCAAAAGACCTATCCGGACGGCAGTGCTACGTGCTCGACCCGATGTTAGCGACCGGAGGCTCGCTTGGAGGAACAGTGAAGTTCCTAGTAGACCGCGGCGCCGACCATATCACCGCTATCTGCCTCATGGCCGCTCCCGAAGGTGTCGCGCACATGCGCGAGCTAGTTGACCCCATCGGCGTACCGTGTACGCTGGTTTGCGCGGCGCTGGATGAACGCCTAAACGAAAACGGCTACATTGTGCCCGGGTTGGGAGATGCTGGCGACCGGCTGTACGGGCTGGCGCAATAAATCCTTTCGCAAAGCTCCAGCCTCGCAACCCCTCAAACTTCCCATTGCTGAATATCCTTTTTTGTCATCCTGCACTTCAGTTGCAGGATCCACAATCCGAGCGTCATTCTCGTTTCACAACTGAATGGGTTGGATTCGCGATTGACACGCTCAATGACATGAAATGAGAGCGGACGCAACCAGCGTGAGGAGACGGTCAGAAGTAGTAGGGGAACGCTGACCAATCAGGGGGGCGTTTCTCCAGGAAGGCATCGCGACCTTCGGTGGCTTCGTCGGTCATGTAGGCCAGCCGGGTGGTCTCGCCAGCGAAAACCTGCTGTCCGACCAGTCCATCGTCGATGGCATTGAAAGCGAACTTCAACATTCGTTGTGCAGTGGGAGACTTAGCACAAATCTTGGCTGCCCACTGCAACCCGACCGTCTCCAGATCGGCATGTGGAACCACGGCATTCACCATGCCCATGCGGTACGCATCCTGGGCTGAATAGACATCACCTAGGAAGAAGATTTCCCTAGCGAACTTTTGCCCCACCTGGCGCGCCAGATAGGCCGAGCCGAAACCAGCGTCAAAGGAGCCGACATCTGCGTCTGTCTGCTTAAAACGGGCATGCTCGGCCGAGGCTAAACTCAGATCGCAAACCACATGCAGCGAATGACCGCCTCCGGCCGCCCAACCGTTGACCAGCGCTATCACAACTTTCGGCATGAATCTAATAAGTCGCTGCACTTCCAAAATATGCAAGCGCCCCAGAGCAGCAGCCGAGTTCGTCGCAGGAGCTGCGTCAGACCCAGCCTCATATTCATAACCGGCTCGCCCTCGTATCCGTTGATCGCCACCGGAACAAAACGCCCAGCCCCCATCTTTTGGCGAAGGCCCGTTCCCGGTGAGCAACACAGCGCCAATGTCGGCGCTCATTCGAGCATGATCTAGCGCTGTATACAACTCATCCACGGTTTGCGGACGAAAAGCATTGCGAACCTCGGGACGGTTCAGGCCAATTCGCACGCAGTTTACGTCGATCGCACGATGGTACGTGATGTCGCTGAATTCAAAGCCCGCAACCTGGTGCCAGCGCGCTGGATCAAATGGGTTCTCCATAACTCGTCCTTTTCACTCGTCGGCGTCTTGGGCTTCATCAATGGCATTCAAGATGACTTGGAAACTATTCCGAATCACCTTCAAATCATCGATTCCGATTCGAGATATTACCTTTGTCAACATTTCTCCAAACACTGACCCTAACCTGGCCAATTGCTCTTGACCAGCGGGGGTAGGAACAATCCGGCGTACCCGACGATCTTTGCTGTCGTCCGCTCGGGTGACCATTTGTTTTTCCACCAATCTGTCCACGATCCCCGACGCAGTTGGGTTGCTCACTTGCAAACGTTCACTCAACTGATGCAGTGACATAGCGGGATTTCGGCAGATCAATTCCAGAACTCGAAGTTGTTGCAGCGTTATTTCAGGGGGGTCTTTCGGCCCGCAAAGCGCTTGAGCCGCCGCGCTGATTTTTCGATTGATGTCGAAAAGGTCAGCGACGATCATGTCGCGTTCATCTCCCCAGGTGGGCAAAGGAAGGTTCACCATTGTGTCCTCCATGATATTAGCATCAGACTAACAAATAGTGTTAGGCTAAGTAAAATGGTTTTTTCGATTAACCAATGTTAAGCCTGCACAACCCATTCGCCTACCGCGTGTGCAGAACTGGATGCAAGGAGTGAAAAAATG
>WRJP01000137.1 GCA_009778535.1 Propionibacteriaceae bacterium
CGATGTCAATTCAGGTTGCACCGAAAATGAGTGACGAACCAATTCGGACGTCGTTCCAGTAAGAGGTTCTAAGGTCACCATATCCTGTTTGTCTCCTGCAACAGACGGCAACAACCGGTACGCAGTAGCTGGTAACTGCTTACTAGTTTTGGCTACAATCTCTGCTTGCTTGCTTGGATCGGTCGCCTTGACGGCAATAGTCAACGCGGTTGAAGTTGATTTAACCGTCAGTGTCGAAGAATTGTTGGAAACAAAGACCGCGTTACTCGCGCTCAAGACAATATCCACCCCGGTCAGCCATTTTCCTGAGCCGGTTTTCACGCCAACGTTGGTAACATTTACAGTCAAATCTTTGGCATCAGTAAAGCTCAGTTTGAGTGTGTAGGGTCCAGCGTTTTCCTTTGCCTCATTTTGCATGACAGTTATTTTCTTGTTGACGGCACTCCAGTTGGACGACTCTTTGAACTTGTCAAGGATTAGTTTCCAAATTGGCTGTGATTGGTCAAGTTTGTTTTTGACTATCACAGCTAGTGCTGCTGCGGTCACGTTGTCTGAAGTGTTGACGTATTTCGACAGCAAATAAGCCAGTTGGTAGTCAGTTTTGGCCAAGCCAGCTTTCACTTCCCCATCACTGCGGAGAGATTCTATACACACAACACGGTTACCAGAGGTATTCGATCTAGGAGCCAGCGTACCGACGGTATGTTTGCCGAGGCTTCCCAGATCGACGGCGTAACCCACCCGATAAACTGCTGCGTTAGCCGAAGTTGCACCTGCTCCTGAAGCAGCCATCATGACGGCGATACTAATCAGCAGACAGGAAATGAGCCGAAAGTTTGAGTTCTTCACAATTATGTCCCTTCAGATCTAGATAAGGTTCATGGACTTTGATAGGTGGCACCATTTCGAGCAAGACATTTCAACGCTCAGCTAACAGTGCGTCACGGTGTTTGGCAGACGTCAACTGCCACTCCTGTTTCGGGTTTTGCCAAACTAGGTTTAGCTCAAATAACTGGTTCAGCAACGCCAAGGTCGTCCCCAACGCGAATTCGGCTCGCATTGCAATCTCATCGGCACCTCTGGAACCCCGCGCCGGAAGTGCCTCATAGACTCGAAGTTGCGCCTGCGATAGCTCATCAGTAAATCTGTGTTCCGCATCAGGTATCGGTGTCTGTCTGCCCAACGGTTCGATCAACTCGCAAACTTCAGAAGCATTGGTCACCAACACCGCAGCCGCCTCCCGGATCGCCTGGTGTGGCCCGTAGGAATTTGCGTTCGTCACTGACCCTGGTACTGCCATAGTGACCCTGCCGATGCCATTCGCCCAGGTCAAAGTGTTGCGCGCCCCAGATCGCACCGCTGCCTCAACAACCACAGTTCCCATTGACAGAGCAGCGATCAGGCGATTACGACTCAAAAACCGCACCCGTGTTGGATGTTCCCCAGGGGGAAGTTCACTGACGAGCACTCCATTTTCAGCAATACGATCAAAAAGAGCAGCGTTCCCGGGTGGATAGCTGGAGTCGAGACCTCCGGCAAGTACCGCAACAGTCGGCGTTCTTGATGCCAAAGCTCCACGGTGCGCCGCCGAATCAATGCCATAGGCTCCACCTGAAATCACCGAAACCCCGCCCTGTCCCAACTCATATGCCAACTCACCGGCAACATGTTCCCCATACGCCGAAGCCGCACGGGAGCCAACAATGGAAACCGCTTTGCTGCAAAGCTGAGCAAGATTTCCGCCCCCTTTGACCCACAATCCAAACGGCATTCCGCCAAGTTGATGCACTATCACGTCTCGGGACAGATCAGCCACGACATCGACCCATTCATCATCTGCGGGAATGACAAAACGGATTCCAGCCTGCGCTGCGGCAGCCACAACCTTCGCAGGATCGAAAGCATGCGCCTTCTTAGCCCACGGGTCAGACGAACCAAACAGCGCTTCCCAAACAGTCGCTGCGCCAAACTCGTCTACTGCCTGAGAAACGCTCCAAGTCGCAGGTTCGACCACACATGAAAGCGCCATCCGAGCCATACGTTCATCCATTACCGCTCCTGTCCGCTCCGCATTGCCAAAGCAATATCCAGATGTTCGGCAGTAGGTTTCGGCGCTTGCGCCAAATCAGCAATCGTCCAAGAAATCCGTAAAGTCTTGTCCACTCCGCGCGCTGACAACCGTCCCATCCGCACCGCGTTTTCCAACTTTTCGATTCCTTCGGGCAGCGGTAGTTTCTTCCGTATCAACGCCCCGGCGACCTCAGCATTCGTCCGAAACCCAAACTCACGCAACCTATCGACTTGTCTGTTTCTTGCCTGCAAAACTCGCTCCGCCACCGCAACTGACGACTCTTGGGTATTCGCCTTCTCACGCATGAACGCCTTCAACGGCCGTAGCTGTTGGTGCATGTCAACCCGATCTAAGATCGGCCCTGAAATTCGCTCAGCATAACGCCGCACACTCTGCGAAGTGCAGCTACATGCCGCACCAGGCGTTGCTGCCAGTCCACACGGACACGGATTCGCAGCCAGCACCAACTGAAAACTAGCCGGAAATACCGTAGTAGCTGCCGCCCTGGCAATGACCGCCCGACCCGACTCAAGCGGAACCCGCAGCGCTTCCAGGGCTTTCGGAGCAAACTCAGGTGCCTCATCAAGAAACAAAACCCCGCGATGAGCCATAGATATTGCACCAGGTGTTGCAATCCGGCTCCCGCCCCCAACCAACGCCGGAATCGTGGCACTGTGATGCGGATTTGCATACGGAGGACGAGTTATCAACGAATCCACTTGTTTGCCTACCAGGGAGTGAATCGCAGAGACCTCCAAGGCTTCGCTCTCGGTTAAATCAGGAAGCACACCTGGAAGCCTTTCAGCAAGTAAAGTCTTACCCACTCCAGGAGGGCCGTGTAAGAACAGATGATGCCGACCCGCAGCAGCCACTTCAAGCGCCCACTTTGCCTCGACTTGCCCCACCACGTCCGCTAAATCTAATGTTCGGCCACCATCTGTTTGAGTTTCGATCACAGCAGGTGGCGTTCCACCGGCTCCACCTCGTAGCACGTCAAATAATTCGCTCAAATCAGTAACACCGGTGACGGACAGCCCTTTCACTAACGCCGCCTCCCGCAGTTGCGCAGTTGGAACTATCACCTTCGCAAAGCCATGCTGCTGCACACACAACAACGCAGGCAGCAAGCCCCGAATAGGCCGCACTCGGCCATCCAAACTCAACTCGCCAAAAATCACGCAATCAGCCAAGGCTTCACGAGAGCAAAGTTTCTTAACCGCCCCCATCGCTGCCGCGATACTCAAGTCGTAATGTGAACCAGCTTTTGGCAACGCTGCTGGCGACAAGTTGATCGTCACCGGATCAGAAGGCCACCCGAATCTGCACGACGACATCGCAGCTCGACAACGATCCTTCGCCTCCATGAGCGCAGAATCTGGCAGACCCACAATCACAGTTTTCGGTAGCCCCGACCCGACGTGAACCTCAACCTCGACCAGCACCCCCTGCAAGCCGATTAGGGCTACCGACCAGGCCTGCGCGGGATTCATGATCCAATCCCTTGCTTATGCGTAATTTCCGGTGTGCTCCCTGGCAGGAAAAACACACCTATGCCGTCGAAACGAAAATGTGCAGTGTAGCTGGGCTGCTCACGTAGCCAACACATTGCAAGTTCGCGTAATTTCTGCATTTTCGCCGTTGTTATAGCTTCCAACGGCGACCCGAACGCCTTGCTGCGTCTGCTCTTGACCTCACAAAACACCACAGCTCCCGCAGTATCTGCTGCGATGATGTCGAGTTCACCGACAGCACAGCGCCAATTCCTGGCCAGAATCCGCCACCCCAGCGAAACTAGATACTCCGCCGCAAGAGTCTCCCCCGCTGCACCGATAGAGTTTCTGCTTTTAGTACGCCCGTCCACAGCAAAACATTATGAGCGTGTGGCACCAAATGAACGTCTGCACTTTGAGCCTGTGGAAACACACCCGTTGTTATCCACAGCATGCGATTCACATGCAAAGCTCCCCAGCTGTAATCACAGCGAACATTGGACACGCCAAATAATGATCGCTGTAACATATGTCAACATGTCTTGATTCAAAGTCGGCATTAACACCGAGAGACATCACAGGCTGTCGGGCACTCGCAAATCAGAATGCGCGATCTCCTCAATCGAAACATCCCTAAAAGTGAGGATTTTTGCACTTTTCACAAAGCGTTCGGGGCGATACATATCCCACACCCAAGCATCACCCATTGATACCTCGTAGTAGACATCTCCACCTTCGGTACGCACCTTGAGATCAACCGCATTACAAAGATAAAATCTGCGCTCTGTCTCAACGGCATAAGTGAAAATACCAACTACGTCCTTATACTCACGATAAAGCTGTAACTCCAGCTCGGACTCGTATTGCTCAAGGTCTTCCATACTCATATCACTTCTACCCTATCTGGTGCCAGCAACATTTACGAAGCTCATTCGATGTTCAGGACACGAACCGTATCTTTCCAGAGCGGCTTGATGGGCGGGCGTGACGTACCCTTTATGAATAGCAAATCCATACTCGGGATATTTCTGATCAAGATCGATCATCAAGTTATCGCGCGTGACCTTCGCCAGGATCGAAGCCGCCGCCACGCATTTGGCCACCTGGTCGCCTTTCCAAATCCCCAAGCTTGGAAAAGGCAGGCCTTCAATCGAAAACCCATCAACCAAGGCGAAATCTGGA
>WRJP01000138.1 GCA_009778535.1 Propionibacteriaceae bacterium
TGGCGCCCCAGCTTTGAACACTTTCGCAACTGCCGAGACTGAAAAAGTAGCCAAACTCTATGCCTGCTTCATGGCCGAAGATCACGTCGACGCGCTTGGGATTGAACCCATAACTGGATTGGTTGCTCAGATTGATGCCATATCCAGTATTGATGAACTGCTGCGCTACTTCGGAACGTCTTTGCGGCGCGGTACTGGTGCACCTTTTGGCGTCGAGGTTGATGCTGACCCGGGCGATCCCAGTAAGTATGCGTTGTTTGTGGAGCAAGACGGTTTGGGGCTGCCTGATGAGGAGTATTACCGGCTAGCGGAACACAGTGAAATTAGAAATAAATACTCCTTGCACATTGATACCATGCTGACGCTCGCTGGTGTCAGTTCTTCAGCGTCGAATGTGATTTTTGCGCTTGAAACTAAGATTGCGAGTTTCCACTGGGATAAGGTGCGCACCCGCAACATTCAAGAAATGTACAACCCGACCAGTGAAGCAGATTGGTGTGCCGACGGTGTGTGCTGGAGTGATGTACTGCGCGCTGCGGGCATTCCGCCCCAAGAACGAGTCATTGTTTCTCAACCTTCATTTTTTACCGGCTTAGCTACTTTACTTAAAGCGGCGACGCTGGATGAATGGAAACTGTGGGCTAAATGGGCACTCGTGAGCTCGATGGCCTCATATCTGCCGCGTGCCGTGGTGCAGGCAAATTTCGATTTCTATGGGACTGTGCTCCAAGGCACCCCGAAGCTGCGTGATCGCTGGAAGCGGGGCGTTTCGCTGGTGGAAGGCCTGTTGGGGGAAGCTGTCGGAAAACTATATGTGGAGCGCTATTTTCCTACCGAAGCAAAGAAACGGATGGACGAGCTAGTCTCATATCTGATTAAGGCTTACCATGATTCGATCACTGCTCTTGACTGGATGGGTGAAGCAACTAAAGCCGAAGCGCTGCGTAAACTTTCTAAATTCACTCCTAAGATCGGCTATCCAGACATTTGGATGGACTACACCGACTATTTCGTAGCAGTTGACGACCTCATCGGAAATGTATTGCGTGGTAGCGAATTTCATTTTAAAGACGAAATCTCGAAACTGGGCGAGCCGATTCGCAAACATGAATGGTTGATGACCCCGCAGACCGTCAATGCCTACTATCACCCATTACGAAACGAAATAGTGTTTCCGGCAGCGATATTGCAACCGCCGTTTTTCGATATGAATGCCGACGATGCCGAAAACTATGGCGGGATAGGCGCGGTCATTGGTCACGAAATCGGCCATGGTTTTGACGATCAAGGCTCAACTTGTGATGGTGACGGAAGGCTGCGGGATTGGTGGACTTCGGATGATCGTGAGGCTTTTGAAAAGCGCACCGGCGCTTTGATCAGCCAATACGACACGCTGGAAACCGAACAGCTACCTGGCGTGTGCGTGAACGGAGAACTCACCATTGGGGAGAACATCGGGGATTTGGGTGGATTAGGCATTGCGTTCTGCGCCTGGAAGTTGGCGCAAGCAGCGGGCGGTTCGCCTTCACAAATGTATGACTATTCACCCGAGCAGCGTTTCTTTTTCGCTTGGGCGAAGTGCTGGGAGGGTAAGAGCCGTGATGAGGCGCTGCGGCAACAAATTGCAACCGACCCGCACGCTCCTGACGAGTTTCGCTGTAATCAGTCGGCTCGTAACCTCGACGCTTATTATGATGCGTTCGACGTGAAAGAATCAGACGCAGCCTGGCTTCCGCCCGAAGAAAGGGTAAAAATCTGGTGATTAATCCCAGCCACAGGTGTGTTTTTGCACCAAGTCTTCCAGCGCAGCGATAAATGGGTCGGAAGCGTTAAGGCATTCGATACGTACGAAATTACCGCCCCCAGCATTCTGAAAAGCCTCACGGTTGAGAATGCCGATTTCTTCTTCGGTTTCTAGGCAGTCGGCGGTAAAACCGGGACAGAAAACGTCGAGTCGAGAAAGTCCTGCCCTGCCCAGTTCGACGACTCTTTCTAGGGTTGCTGGGGTGAGCCATTCGCCCTTGCCGAATTTGGACTGATAGGTCATTTCGCATTCGGTAGCAGAGAGTTCCAGTCGTTCCCGCAGCAGCGCCGTGGTGTTATCGCATTCTCCAGCGTAAGGGTCACCAGCGTCACGCACACTCACCGGAATGCCGTGGTAGCTCAAGAGCAGTTTCTCTCCCGCCGCGAAATCTGGACGGCCTTGGCTTTCCCAGGTCTGTTCAATGCGTTTTGCGCAGGCTTCGATATAGCCGTCATGATCGTGGAAATCGCGCACCGTGCGATATTCAAATTGGTCTTGGGAGTTGTGGATATAGCTCCCTAACGCGTCGAATACTGGTGCGACTGTGGTGGTCGAGAACTGCGGATACATCGGTAGGACTAATACGCGCTTGATGTCTAACGAATACAACTCATCCAATACTGATTTCAGGCTAGGTTCGCCGTAACGCATCGCTGGCCGAATGTAAAAGCGAGTATCCAAACGTGCCGCTAGCGCGTCCGCTTGCGCCTTGGCATTATTTAGCAGCGGCGAGCCTGTCCCAGTCCAGATGCTCACATATTTTTGGGTCGACTTTTTTGCATGCCCGTGCATGATCGAAGTTTCCAGTATCGGCCTCCAAACCAATCTGGGCACTGGCACGATGCGTTTGTCCAGTAGAAACTCGCGCAAGAAACGCTGCACCGCGCCCAACGTAGGCTCGGCAGGCGTCCCCATGTTCACCAACACGACAGCTATGGATTTGACTGCCACCTATAACCTCCCGCACCTACTCCTGATTTCAAGACGCTAGCCTACAGCCAGCGGTTTTTCAGTGCGGCGCAAGACAGTCACCTACGAGCCTACCTCGTCGCTAAGGCAGGAAAACAACCATGGGATTATCCCCAAGAAGCCTCGGTCATTGAACGCATGGCCGTCACTTCCAGGCGCAGCCGACGCGGACGTTGCAGCGTGAACTCAATCACATCTACCACATCGTCTGCTTCCAGCATGTGGGCGGCAGCTACCATTTCTGGAGTACGTCCGCGGCCATCATCAAGTGCAAAGTTCGTTGCAACTGCTCCCGGACAAGCCAAGAAACAACGCACATTCTTCTCACGCAGTTCGTGGTCAAGTGATCTCACTAACCCAACTTGGGCAAACTTGGATGAAACATAAATCGGTTCCCCAGGCAGACCGCGGCGTCCAGCTTCAGAAGAAACCACCACGATGTCGCCGCCACCTTGATTCAGAATGTGCGGCAGAGCTGAACGCAGCAAATAGATGGTGCCCTTGATATTGGTATCAATTATTTCTTCGACCTGCTCGGCAGGAGTGTCCACAATCGAGCTGTAAGAACCGACCCCGGCGTTTGCCACAGCAATGTCAAGTTTGCCAAAACGTTCTACCGTTGCTTGGACTAACTTTTCCACTTGCTCTGGATCACGAACATCGCATTTTAGTGATACGGCACCATCGATTTCGGGCCCACCGCCACTGCGGGAACCCAAACCCAGGTGCACGCCAGCCTTAGCAAGCCGCACAGCAAGAGCAGCACCGATACCCTTTGAAGTTCCAGTGATAACAGCTACCTTGCCAGCCAATTGGTTCAGTTCAGACATAACCTCGCCCTTAAAGTTCTCTTGCGCGCCTCGTGCGCGCTACCTGGCATTATTTCAGGTACTAACACGTTCAACACCTGAGTCTGCTCTTTGAACACCTTGAGTCAGTATGACCCCCGCTTGCGCGGGGACAACAGTGTGAAAACCGCAAGGTTTGGTGATCTGTTTGCTATGCCTACCAGCGACTATGATGGGACAGATAGTGAAGCTGCTGGAAAGGTAAGAAAAGGCGTGAACATTTTAGTGATTGACGGTATGGGTGGCGGAATCGGGAAGTCCGTCATCGAACATCTCAAGAACGCGCTCGCCGATGTGAAGATCATGGCCGTGGGAACAAACTCCATAGCTACGTCTGCCATGCTCAAATCCGGAGCGGATTGGGGCGCTACCGGCGAGAATGCCGTCGTTTTCAACTGCGCAAAAGCTGATTACATCATCGGTGTCATCGGGATTATCGTAGCGAATTCTATGCATGGGGAGATTAGTCCAAGAATGGCCGCCGCAATTGCAGATAGCAATGCGCATAAAATACTGATACCTAATGACAGATGCAATGTTTCAGTATTGGGTGTCGCAGAAAAACCAGTACAATCATATATTAGTGAGATCGCGCAGATAATAACGCGAGGCATTGACAAATAGCAGACTTTTTGACATAATATGTCACGAACAGCATGTCATGAAGATATGTACTGAACAGCTTAATAACAAATAGAAATGGTGCCACGAAGGTATCTTGCGTAATACGAAAAACGCACTACCTGACGGCATCTTTTTGTTGAGGAAAACTGATCATGCATATGGCAGACGCGCTATTATCACCGGCTGTAGGCATTACGATGTGCGCTGTCAGCATCGCTGCCAACGCCTACGCCGTAAAGAAAATTAAAGCTGACCCCAGTCGTGAAATGAAAGTCCCAACCATGGGAGTGATGGCCGCATTTGTTTTCGCTGCCCAGATGATTAACTTTACGATTCCTGGAACCGGCTCAAGCGGACATATCGGCGGCGGAATTTTGCTTGCAGTCATGATCGGC
>WRJP01000139.1 GCA_009778535.1 Propionibacteriaceae bacterium
CGGCTCAACTGGCACATGACCATCAAGCACAGCACTAATCTGGACACTCGAAGCATAAGGCGTTCCGCCATATTTAAGCTGCACTTGAGCCAGACCCAACTCGTCACTAACAGCCCACGATGCATCCTCAAAAACCAGCGTCGAATCAACATCAAAATCAACCCGCACACCAGCCAGCGGCAACCCATCACCATCAACGACAGTCGCAGTAGCAGTGATGACCTCTGGATTAGCATTCACATAACCACAACCATGCTCAGTAACAAAAATCGAAGAATGCGACAGTGTCAAAGTACCGCTAGGCAGCATAATCGGCGTCGCTGTGGTGAATGTGATTTCTTGCGGGATACCTATCTGGTATATGGAACGGAATTCCGCGCTCACCTGATAGGTACCTGGTGTTTCGGAAGTGAATAAGACCGTAAAAAGGCCATCCCCTTCATCGATCACTTCAGACACTGATACTTCATCGGCCACATCAAACGTCAAATCATAGGCAGTCACGACCGGAATCGGATCACCGGCACCATCACGCAAAACCACAGTACCTAGCCAGGCCGCAATCCCGTCAGCAAAAACCGGTTCTCTGGCCGAAACCTCGAAAGACATCTGTGCCGGATAACCGGTACTCCCAATTACCAACAACTGCGGCTCCCCAACCGGTATTTCCTCACCGGTATCGGGATCAACATATGACGCTTTCACATCAAACTGTCCAGCAATGTAGGCAGTCAGTCCCAATGAACACATTCCGTCATCGTCAGTCCAGCAGGACTGCGCACCTAACGGCACACCAGAACCGTGATTGAACAGCGAAATCGACACTTCTACATCTGCTATTGGAATCCCCAACTCACGCACCACCGCAGTTGCCGTCACGTAGTCAAAGACAGCTACCAGATTGTCGGAGAGTTCAAACGTTGAAGTAGCAGGCTCAACGGGCAACATGCGGAACCGCACCACATCGTTACCAGCAGCAGCTATCAAAAAAACATCTTCTGGTGTGGTCACTGACCCGTCAGGATTGAAATAAGCCTTGATTTGTTGATCTCCAGCAACAGTCGATTTCACAGTCGCGGTATACACCCCCGCAGTGGCGGTTTCACTAAAACCAGAAACCTCTGTACGATCCATAACCCAATCCGGAGGAAACGCCTTCAAATTGGCTGCCAACCCAGAAACCGGCTCGGAAACCGAACCAACAACCCTAACCAACTCGACAGTCACAACACCAGCACTCACACCGTCACTATCAACAGGGCCATCCGACACCCACATCGACGCCTGCACAACAGAAACTACAGGTGCAAATGTAATTTCTTGCGGTGTGCCGATTTGATAGTTAGAACGGAATTCCGCGCTCACCTGATAGGTACCTGGCGTTTCGGAAGTGAATAAAACCGTAAAAAGGCCATCCCCTTCATCAGTAACTTCAGAAACTGACACTTCCGGCGAAACATCAAACGTCAAATCATTTACCGTCACGACCGGAATCGGATCACCGGCACCGTCACGTAAAACCACAGTACCTACCCAGGCCGCAATCCCATCAGCAAAAACTGGTTCTCCTGCCGAAACCTCGAAAGACATCTGGGCTGGATAACTGGTACTCCCAATTACCAACAACTGCGGCTCCCCAACCGGTATTTCCTCGCCGGTATCGGGATCAACATATGACGCTTTTACATCAAACTGTCCAGCAAAATAGGCAGTCAGTCCCAATGAACACATTCCATCATCGTCAGTCCAGCAGGATTGCGAGCCTAACGGCGCGCCCGAGCCATGATTGAATAGTGAAATCGACACTTCTACATCTGCTATCGGAATCCCCAACTCATCACGCACCACCGCAGTGGCCATCACATAGTCAAAAACAGCGACCATATTGTCGGAGAGTTCCAATATGGAGACCTCTGTTTCATCTGCCCGTGCCGATGTAGGAGTGACCAGCCAAGCCGCACCTATCCCAGACACCATGAGAGCAAATGCTACGAAAAACACACCAAACTTTTTTACGGAGAATGGCAATTCCCAGGTGCGAATCGTCGAGTGGATACGCGAAACCATATCGATCCTGCTTCTTTCGAGGTTAATCTGTGCAGTGAGGCTATTTTAACTCTCATGCTCCCACATTTTCTGACGATTAGTCCACTGATTGGCTTAATTCGCCTCTCGATTATCACCGTTGACTGAAATTGTTCCCAAAGTGGGTGGAAACCGCTTCCACGGAGACGAAATTGAAAACTTATCAATGATAAGGTACTACTATGGAAGGTATACGAGAGCTACGCGAAAAAGCTGGACTGTCACAGGCCCGGCTAGCCGCCTTGACGGGTATCGCGCAATCAAATCTTTGCGCTTACGAGTCCGGCGCACGCAAGGCGTCTCCAGCGATGAGGAAGCGGATTGCGGATGCGATGATCAGACCTTCACAACGGCTGCATGAACATCGTGACAAAGTACTTGATTTGATATATCGTCACGGCGGACGTAATCCCCGACTTTTCGGATCGCTAGCATGCGGCAAGGATACCCCCGAAAGTGATATTGACATTCTGGTCGATGTCGATCCTGAAATGGCGTGGGAATTCGTTTCGTTACAGCACGAACTCGAACAACTCCTAGACAACCGGGTGGATGTAGTGTCAAGCGGTGGACTGCAAGAAAAACACCAGGAAATCTTGACTCAGGCAGTGCCGTTGTGAACCAAAAAGTCTTCACTGCATTACAGGATTTACTCCACCACACCGAGGTTGTCTCCCGTCTAGTGGCATCAGGTAAAGACTCCTATGACCATGACGAATGGCTGCGCTATGCAGCCGAGTCACTGATTATCCGAATGGGTGAATCCGTTGAGCGGATTGCCAAAGCTGACCCAGATTTCATCGCTGACAACCCAGAGTTGGAACTGAGAAAACTCAAAGACTCTCGCAACGTGCTTGCACATGGATATGACATCGTCGATTCTGAAATCGTCTGGACAATCCTGGCAAACCATATTCCCCGTGTAGCCAATCAAATCCAGGCCAAGCTCATGGCGTGAATAGTTGTCTCGCAGCATCCACAACCCGAATGCTGCGACTGCCCTTTATCGTGCGCAGTCCCAGCTCTGGCGCCCAATGTCAAGGAAGAGAACAATCAGACAGCGGGAAAAGGGGCTCAACCAGCAGACTCATTCTCGCCGGTTGAGTGGAGCCCTGCAAGCCCGCTGGTTGAGTAGTCCGCAGGCCGTATCGAAATCTCAAGGGTAGTGACCTGTGCCCGTCACCTTTGATTTCGATACATCGGCCTGTAGCCGACACTCAATCAGCAGGAGCGAAGCAGGTTGAGTGGAGTAACACTTAATCAGCGGACGCGGGTTAACTTGCTTGGTTGCGGCCGTGACAGTTCTTGAATTTCTTGCCGGAACCACACGGGCAGAGCTGGTTACGTCCAACCTTGGCGTACGGATCGTCGCTCTTATCGACGGTGCGCTGCTTAGTCTCAGTGCCACCCGAGAACGTCAAATTGGACGAAGTAGAACGCGCCTCCAAACCCTTGGCCTCCAACGTTGGACGTTTAGTGATCTCCGGCTCAGCTGCGACAGCCTTCCCCTTTCGGCGTTTCGCACCTGGATCGGTAATGGTCGCTCCACCATATGACGCCGCCGAACCGGTCTCATCTGGCCCTGAAGTCATAGTTTTACTCAGCGTCGGAACCGGTTGCACTCGCACCTGTAAATTGAACAGATACCCGACTACCTCATCCATGAAGGCTTCCATCATGGCGTTGAACATGTCGCCACCCTCGCGCTGATATTCCACCAGTGGGTCGCGTTGTGCCATAGCGCGCAGCCCGATTCCTTCGCGCAAATAATCCATCTCATATAGATGTTCGCGCCATTTGCGGTCTAAGACATGCAGCAGCACTTGGCGTTCAAATTCGCGCATATTATCTTCACCGAGGTCACTTTCGCGCGTGTCATAGGCTTTTTGGGCGTCTTCTTGCACGTCGGCGATGAGTTCTTCGGGGGTCAAGTCGGTGCGTTTACTATATTTTTCCAGCTTCAAACTGACCGGATAAAGCGATTTGAGCTGGTTCCACATTGCTTTCCAGTCCCAATCCTCAATAAACCCTTCGGTGTAGTTATTCACATACGCAGCCACGACATCAGAAACGTTGGCACGCAACTGTGCCTGGACGTCTGCACCTTCCAACACTGCCCTGCGGTCGGTGTAGATCGCATGCCGCTGCCGGTTCATCACATCGTCGTACTTCAACACGTTCTTACGCACTTCAAAATGTTGCGCCTCGACCTGTTCTTGAGCTTGCTGAATCGCTTTCGACACCCGTTTATTATCGATAGGCATATCGTCAGGAACATTCAACGCCGTCAGCACCCAATCAATGATGTCGGTCTTGTAGAGCCGCATCAGATCATCTTCCAGCGACAGGAAAAATCTGCTGCTTCCCGGATCGCCCTGGCGACCG
>WRJP01000140.1 GCA_009778535.1 Propionibacteriaceae bacterium
TTCCGAATATGAACGCACCCAGGCTTTCACCGGCGAGTAGTGGCCTTGCGAAATCCACGATGCCAGCGAGGAGATGTTGATGATGATTCCATGCCCGCGCGATTTCATGGCGCGCCCTGCCGCCCCTCCCAGCAGCAGTACCGCCAGGCACATCACGTCTAGCGCTTTCTCATGGATTCCCCATTCGGGAGTGAGTAGTCCAGCGTGCAAACCGAAACCGGCGTTGTTGACCAATACGTCAATAGGTCGTGCTTCGTCTTCCAAACGAGAGGCAATCCGCACCATGTCTTCGCGGATGGCAAGGTCAGCGGTGATAATCTCCACATCTACCCCGCAATTGAGTATCAACTCATCACGGCAACTTCGCAGCCTAGCACTGTCACGAGCTACCAAAACGATGTCGTATCCTCCCCTGGCAAGGAAACGAGAAAAAGCCCATCCGATTCCGGAAGTGCCACCAGTGACGAGGGCTGTAGCCATGTGAGCCTGCTTTCAGGAAATTGCCGCCAAGGTCTCCCGTGCCATCGCCAACTCCTCATTAGTTGGAACCACGAGCACTGTAACTGGCGAGTCAACAGTCGAGATGCGGCGCGGTTGCTTGGAGCGCTCCTGGTTCGCTTTGGGGTCAAGGATGAATCCCCAAGGTTCAAGTGCACGCACCAGCTTCTCACGCACATCAGGTGAGTTTTCTCCAACTCCAGCGGTGAACGTGAGCACATCCACACCGCCCAGTACTGCCATGTACGAGCCGACGTAGGTGAGCAAACGACGTACATAGACATCCATTGCCAACTTTGCGCGCTCATCTCCTGCGGCTATCAGCTTTTCGAGGTCGCGGAAATCGTTCACTCCTGAAAGACCTTGCATCCCAGATTTGTTGTTCAGGAAGGTATTTACTTCGGCCAGACTCATCTGCGCCTGTGCCGCCAAAAATCCATGCAGCCCAGGGTCAACATCGCCGCTGCGGGTACCCATGACTAAGCCAGCTAACGGGGTTAGTCCCATCGAGGTGTCTACAGCCACACCACCTTGGATAGCTGAAATCGACGCCCCATTGCCCAAGTGTGCGACAATCTGGTTTATTTGCGAGTAGTCCTTTTCCAAGAACGCAGCGGCCTGCTTCGATACATAGGAGTGCGAAGTTCCGTGAAAACCATACTTGCGGATACCGTAACGCTTGGCAATGTCGGTATCAATAGCGTAGGTGTAGGCCTGTGGTGGCAGCGTTGCGAAAAATGCGGTGTCGAAAATAGCAACATGTTTCACGTCGGGTAGCTGCGCTCTTGCTGCCTCAATACCAGCAATGCCTGGAGGGTTGTGCAGCGGGGCGAGCGGAATCAACTCCTGCATCGCAGCAATCACACTTTCGTCAATGACTGTAGTTTCACGGAAGCGTTCGCCGCCATGTACGCACCGGTGCCCGACTGCGACTACGTCTTTCAACTCCGGTCCGTATTCGGCAAACATCGCAGCCATCTGCTGTAGTGCGATCCGGTGATCGGGGAAAGCGCGTTGCTGGGAATATTTTTCACTGCCTACGCTGTGATCAATCGTGCCTTCATCTTCTCCGATGCGTTGGATCAGGCCAATAGCCATCACAGCTTCGGATTCGGCATCTATCACTTGGTACTTCACGGAGGACGAACCACAATTCAGCAGTAATATCGGCTTGCTCACTTTATACTCCTTTTTTCTTGAGTTAGCGCACGCGCGGTTGGTGTCAGTCAGCTTGGGCTTGGATGGCGGTGAAGGCGATGGTGTTGACAATGTCACGCACTAGAGCGCCGCGTGAGAGGTCGTTCACTGGCTTATTGAGTCCTTGCAGAACAGGTCCAACTGCGACTGCGCCAGCGGTGCGTTGCACTGCCTTGTAGCAAATGTTGCCAGAATTTAGATCAGGGAAGATGAATACTGATGCTTGTCCAGCCACTGGCGAGTCCGGCAGCTTTTGCTTAGCGACCACCGGATCGATAGCGGCGTCGAATTGGATTGGTCCTTCAATCGCTAAGTGTGGGGCGAGTTCTTTCGCCAGCGAAGTCGTGAGAATTGCGGCATCTACGTCAGAGCCTGAGCCGGAACTTCCAGTGGAATATGACAGAACAGCTACTCGGGGCTCGACACCGAATGCGGTTGCAGTCTCCGCAGTTGCAACGACGATGCCAGCTAGTTGTTCGGGAGTGGGGTTGGGGTTCACGGCGCAATCGGCGTATAGGTCGACCCGCTCTGCTTGTACCATCAGGAAAGAACCAGAGATGACGCTCACGCCAGGCTTTGTCTTGATGAATTCGAGCGAGGGGCGAATGGTGTTTGCGGTGGTGTTTACCGCTCCCGAAACCATTCCGTCGGCCATGCCGAGATGAACCATCATCGTTCCGAAATATGATCCGTCTTTCATCTTTTCAGTTGCCTGCTCCAAGCTAACACCCTTGTGGGCGCGGAGCTGTGCGTATTCGGCAGCAAAACGGGCGAGCAAGTCGGGGTCTGCTTGCGAGACTATTTCAGTTTCGCCCAGTTCCAAACCAAGTTGTGAAGCTCTGGACGCGATTTGCTCTGCTTCTCCAAGCAGAATCAATTTCGCTATTTTGGCTTTTGCCACGATGGCGGCAGCCTGCAAAATCCTGTCGTCAGCAGATTCGGGAAGTACGATGACTCGTTGACTCGCGCGAGCCATGTCTTGCAACATCATTTCAAATGGGGTTTGAGTTTGCGCGCCTATGCTCTCATTCATTTTCCCAGCTTACTAAGGATTTTCAGGCTCCTTTGCCGAGTTCACGTTATTAGCTTCGCTCGTTTTTATGGCTGTCACACCAGCCTGCTGCTTAACCGACGAGCACGAGCGTCGGCATTAAGTCAGTGTCGCAACAATGACGGCTTTGATAGAGTGCATCCGGTTTTCGGCTTGATCGAACACAATCGAGTTTGCTGATTCAAAAACTTCATCGGTGACTTCCAGCTCGCCCATACCAAAAAGCTGAAATATCTTCTCACCAATTTGAGTTTCACGATTATGGAATGACGGCAGACAGTGCATGAACTTCACCGCCGGGTTGCCAGTTCGTTGCAGCAACGCGGCATTAACCTGATAATTTCGCAGCAGTTCGATGCGCTGTGCCCAAACAGCTTCAGGCTCACCCATCGACACCCAAATATCAGTGTGGATGAAATCACAGCCTTCCACTTGGTCTAAATCCTCAGTAATGGTGATTTTGGCTCCCGTTTGGGTAGCGATCTGGTTTGCGTGCGTGACGACATCGGCACCAGGTTGCAGCGCTGTAGGTGAGATGATGCGAACATCAGCACCAGCCAGTGCCCCGCCAATCAGCAAGGAGCAGCCCATGTTGAAGCGGGAGTCTCCCAGGTAGGCATAGGAAATCTCCGGTAACGCTTTCTTGCTGGCTTCAGCCATGGTGAAGATGTCGCAAAGGGATTGAGTCGGATGCCACTGGTCAGTGAGACCGTTCCAAACGGGCACATCCGAGTATTTGGCCATCGTCTCGACAGTACCCTGCGCGGCTCCGCGATATTCAATTCCGTCAAACATGCCAGAAAGCACTCGAACGGTGTCGGCTATCGATTCTTTATGACCCATCTGGGAGGTTCCAGCGTCCAGTGTCGTGACATGAGCGCCTTCATCGTAGGCGGCGACCTCGAACGCGCACCGAGTTCGGGTTGATGTTTTTTCAAAGAGCAAGGCTAGGTTCTTACCCGCTAACCGCTGCTGGAACTTCCCGGCTTTACGCTCGACTTTCAGTTGTGCAGTCAAGTCAATCAGGTACGACCATTCGACTGGAGTGAAATCAATCTCTTTAAGAAAGTGTCTCCCCCGCAAGTTGACGCTCACTGTTCCCCCTAAAAACAGTCCAAATTGAAGAAATAAACATACACCAATAGTTTGGCGTGGGAGCATTGACGTATGTTTGTTCGTTTCCTAGCCCGTTTTTTTGCCAGCGCCGCAGCTCTGGCTGTAGCAACCTATGTACTGCCAGGTATCCGTACCGATGCGGCAGATCGTCCTGAGAAAATCTGGATAGTGCTTGGTGTTGCAGTGATCTTCGGAATAGTGAACGCTGTGGTGAAGCCGCTGTTCAAATTCATTACAACTCCAATCATTTTTATCACGCTTGGGTTATTCCTCCTTGTCGTGAACGCCGTACTGCTGATGTTGGTGGCCTGGATTGCAGCTAAGGTGGGGTTGGCATGGTACGTAGACGACTGGGGTTCGGCATTCCTTGGCGGGCTGATCGTCTCAGTAGTCAGCTTCATTCTGAACGCATTCATAAACAAGAAGGGCACCGACCATCGCTGATTGTTCGCAAATGTGCCGTAACTAGACTAAAAACTATGCCTAATTTCGGCTAAAAAGTGAGAGAATGAGCACGTCTTGAGGAAAATAAAGGAGCAAGGTATGCACATCC
>WRJP01000141.1 GCA_009778535.1 Propionibacteriaceae bacterium
GGAGTGGGTGCTTTCATGGGCTATCGGACTTGGTGAGCTCCCAGCGCCAGCATCGGTTGCCCCAGCTGCTGCATCAACTCTTTATGATCAGATCGAACAAACAGCTTCCGAATTGAGAACCCAACGTTGGAATGTACCCGGGTCGAAAGCACTGGATATTGCAAAGCAGACCCTACTCGAACTGCGCAGCCAAGACCCCATCCCAGCACTCGACGTGATGTGTAACCTGGACTTGGTGAATCAAGGGTTGGCAGCGCGACTTCTTGGTCTCATCGATACCCTTGCGCAGGTGCTGGCTGCCGAAGGCCGGATACCTACCGCTGCTGTACTGTGGCATTTGCCCGCCCAGACTATCGCCGATATAGCGCACTTGCGCGTCCCAAAACTAGCACCCAGCCATCGTTTCGGGATGGGCAGCTGGGAACCGATGCTCTTTGAGCTAATCTGTGCCGCAGGCACTCCCTATCGCGCCGTAGCAGTCGTTGCAGGGCGTGGTGCTGGATTGTTGCGACCAATACAGCGGCTCCAGGACATGGAAAGTTTCAAACCACGAGAGATAGTCGCAGCGCTGAACCCGTTGAACAATCTTTCACCGCTGTTATGGTCTGCTCCTGGCGTTGTAACGCTGCACGGAGGCCGAGGTGCTCATGTGTTTGAAGTTGCGGGGGCGCTGTCAGTTCCGTCGCTATGCAACGTTGGTGTTGACCCAAAGACGTTGTGTGAAGGTGCATTGGCCGCCGTAGACGGAACTAATGCAACCCTTTGGCTGTTGGCTTAAGCCTGACTCGATGCCTCATATTTTGGTGCGACATTTTGTGCGTAGGTGTTGTTGGGGGTGACTGGTTGGGCACCTCTGCCCGCGTCGCAGGACATCGCCTATTTGGATTCTCTAGAAGAATGACAAGAAAAAGACAATCCCCAATTCGTCATCCTGCACGCCAGTTGCAGGATCCAGGTACTCCAATCAGTGTGCAAAGTTGGTTTCCAGAACTGCAATAATCCCTTGTCAACCCATCGCCGAAACGCAAACTCAAAAAATGAGTCAAGTAGGGTTGAAAAACTTAAGCCTGACTCGATGCCTCGTATTTGGGGGCAACAATGTTCTTGAAGCTGACAAAGCGAGTGTCTTCGAGCGCCAACGAGCCGTGTGGCACGTCGGAAGGATGGAAGCTCGCCTCGCCCGGACGCACCACATAAGTTTCGCCATCGAGGGTGATCTGGATAGCGCCTTCGAGCACGTACACCCACTGTTCCTCCAGATGGTGATGCGGTTCAGCTCCCTCACCTGCCAGCAAGAGTTGTACGGCAGCTTCGGTGCTCTCACCACGCACAACCGGGCCGCGTGCCTTTGAATGCTGCGGCGTCATCAAGTGGTCAAGATCATCTTTGAAGGTAACCAGTCCCATGTGTTTCTCCTCGTGTTTTAGACATGTTGTAGTGAAGCGTCTATAAATGAGCTTCGAAGAATAAAGAGTCCGTGATTCTTGTCGGTGCAATAGATGACGCCACGGGCGTCAATGAGAACATCCTCGAATTGAGTTTGAAGTTCGCTTGGCAGCGCACCGATTCTTTCTTTTGGCGCTTGTGGAACGAAGCAGGCTACTTCGCGGGGATCATGTGGTTGGGCAATGTCAAAGATTCGCAGTCCGGCATTGAACCAGGTCAGTGCGATGTATTGCTTCGATGAGTAGAGGTGGCTGCCTTGGGGATGATGTTGATTGTGAGGGCCAAAGCGTCCGCCTTTGCAAACGTAACTGTCCAATCCGGTCTCGGGTGCAGGCTGCGGAGTTGGAAATGCACCGATGACATATGGGGTCGTTGGATCAGTAACATCAACGAGAAAGGCGTAGTTATGTGGTTCGTCGGCTTCCTCTCGAATGGCCTCAGAGTTGACCACAAGAAGTGAGGTTCCAGGGACGGGAATCGTTGAATGTACTCCAAGAACACTGCCGAATCCAGGGAAATTGAGTTGTCCGAGCTGGAGCGGATTCGTAGGGTCACTGATGTCGAGGATTATGAGACCTGCTTTGCCGTAGCTTAGATAGGCAACCTTGCCATCGGCATAGGCCGGACCATGTAGGTAGTACTGGTGAAGTGGTTCCGGGTTCTGCTTTGCAGACTGCTCTGGAAGCGACCAGCGGGACACTTCGCGGGGATTATTGGGATCGGAGACGTCGAGAATGATCAATATGTTTCCGTGGTACCCGGCTGGATTTGCAGCAAGGTAAGCCAGGGAGCCTCCGGCGTAATGGTTTCTATGAGTACCGCGGCCATCAACCGTAAATATTCCTTGCGGCTGTGGATTGGCTGGTTCTTTGACATCGAAAAGCTGAATTCCTGTGGAAGATGGCAAACTCAGGTCGAACCCCCAGCCGGGCTCTGGGCGCTCTAATGCAACCAACATCAGGGAGTCCGCAACTTGTACTTGCAGAGTCCAGGTATTTTCTGGACCTGGAACAAAACAGAGTAACTCGGGTGCTTCGGGATTCGTAACGTCCAGCACCGACCATCCACTGTGCCATAAATGAGCTAGGTAGAGGTACCAACGCCCAGCGACTTCCTGGGCAGCCATTTTGAAGCCGGGACGCTGGTTCAGGTCGTGGTATCCAACGAGCCTGACATCTTTAGCTTCTGCGACCTGCGGAACTGATCCCACTTGCACTCCTTGGGAGCTGAGAAATTTGTGGGGTTCGAACTAGGTTCGAACCCCACAAATTCGACTTTTAGTGTCCGAATTTCACAGCGCACCGCTCGGTTGCAGTGGCAGTGATTGGGGACTCGGCTTCCTTCTTCTTTATCTCACCTGTGTAGACATCGAAGAACGCTGCGCCATCAGCACCAGCGTCATTAGCTGTCTTAATCCAGGCGTCGCGTACCGGGACAGCAGCAACATCGGCAAATGCGGATGCGCGGCCTTCCTCCCACACCACGAGATCCTTCAGACCGCCATTTTTGGCGTTGTCACAGGCGACATCCATCTTCGGGAAGTAGTAGGTGTCCCACCAGGCTTGGCGAACTTCCTTCGTCAAATCCATCAGAATCTTCTGATCTTCAGCAGTCAACTTATCCCAAGCGGTCTTGGAGATTGTGGTTACCACATTGGCGTATTCGCCAACCCCAAGATCTTGCCAGTAGTCGGTAACTTCATAGAGACTGTTGTCGATTGCAGCGCCGTCAAGAGTGGTTGCATAGAAAGCGTCAATCACACCGCGTTGGAGCGACTCGTAGGTTTCCGCATTCGGAATTGCCACGGGATTTCCGCCAACAAGCGAGATGGCCTGGGTGAAGAATCCTGTGGTTCTGATTGATTGGCCTTTTATCCAATTCAGGTCGTTCACGACCTCTTTGGTGCCAAGCACCGCTGGCCCGACAGGTCCGGCATACAGTGGAAGCAGACCTTGACTCTCAAACTCTGCACGCAGTTCAGCTGAATCATCAAGCAAGGTGTTGAAGGTTTCGGTGTGAGCCCAAGTGTCCCGCGTTACGAACAGTACTCCGACGACAGATGCTAGCGGGAACTCTTGCGGGTTCTGCCAAGGGAGCCAGACGCCCATGTCGGCGCGTCCGTCCTTTTGACAGGCGACGATCTCGGCAACGCCACACAAGCTGCCGGAATAGAATGGCTCAATAGTAATGCGGCCGTTGGTGCGCTTGTTGAGTTCTGCTGCAAGCCAGTCGAATGCCTCGGCATGCGGGCTGGAAGCGGCTGTGAACGACGCATAGGTTAGCCGAATCGGGTCAGGGGCTTTGCTAGTTTCCGGCGGTGCGGAACTGCTAACAGCCGGTGCGGTTGGTGTGGCTTCTGGTGTAGTGCAGCCTGCGATGGCGAAGCTGCACGCAAGAACAAGTGCTATGCACGCTGCTAGCACTGATCTGGGTTTTCTCATTTTTAGTACCTCTCTACATAGGTCATATTTTCAATATGGGCACGGGAACAGTTTTTAAGGGACAAGAAGGTTTGGTAGCCAGGTGACGATCTGCGGGAAGATAATCAGAACCGCCACGATTAACAGGTCGATGCCTATGAAAGGCAGAATTCCGCGGAACACTTTCCCAAGTTTCACTCCAGATACACCTGAGACAATGAATGCATTGATTCCGACTGGGGGAGAAATCTGCCCTAACTCGATGAGTTTTACGAACAGAATGGCGAACCACACACCGTTGAAACCCAGCCCGGTGATCACGGGATAGGCAAGCGGAACCACAATCAGCACTATCGCCAATGTGTCCAGAGCGCAGCCGAGTGGTATCAATGCCACCAGTATCAGAATCACTACGAATAGCGGGGGAGCCTCAATCGTAATAAGCCAGCGCGTGAACGCTGAAGGGATGCCTGCCGAGATGAAGTAGAACGATAAGATCATTGATCCGAC
>WRJP01000142.1 GCA_009778535.1 Propionibacteriaceae bacterium
AAGAGTTCGAAGCCGCCGACAGACGCGGCTATCGGATTGCCATCGACTGAACATAACCCCAGTCTCGATTCCGGCAAGCGGGCGAGTTCTGGAAGCAAATACCTTGAAAACGAAGACAGCTAGGGCTCATTCACCGAGAATGTCCCAAATGCTTGGCTAACATGAGGTCGATTCGGTTTTTGCTCGCAAGCAAAGAAGCATTGGATTCGGTACCCACGTCAGTTGGTGCCAACATGTCCCGGCGCACAGACTGTGGAAGGATTACCTCATGTTCGTGACCATTGCGGCCGATAGCGATGACCTAAGCTACCTGCTTTTCAAGCATCCAGACCGCGTACAGGAGTTCAATCTTGGCTATGCCAAAGCGACGCTGTGGTTTCCCCATGCACAGCCCGGCCGCTATCAAGTTGCGCTGCTGGTGGACATTGATTCGGTGGCTTTGGCGAAATCGAAACGTTTCCAGCGCCGGGATCACGAATTGGGAACCTACATAAATGACCGCCCCTATGCAGCATCGTCGCTGCTGTCAGTAGCGATAGCAAGGGTTTTTGGTTCGGCGCTAAAGGGGCAAGAACCGGCCGAGCGACCGCACGCAGCACAGGCGCCGCGCCACTTGACAATCCAACTACCGAGCGTGAGGCTCCAGCTGGCCAAGTTTTCGGCGGCAACAGCGCCCACCGATCTCATAGTCGAGTTATTTGAACCGCTGGGTTGGGAAGTCAAAGTTAAAACTACTCCCCGGGAAGATTCGCTCACAGCAACTGTGATTCTCGAAGGGGTCATGACCTTAAGTTCTGCCCTCGCCTCGCTTTACGTGTTACTGCCAGTTCTAGATCGTTCCAAACATTATTGGGTCGATGAAACCGAAATAACGAAACTGCTGCGATACGGCGAAAGCTGGCTGCCGCAGCATCCGCGCCGTGATTACATCACCGGACAATACTTAGCCCAACAACGCGATTTGATCGCCGGAGCAAACCAACTCCTGGATGAAGCACGCGGATACGCTGACGAACCGGAGCCGCATTCGGTACAACCACCGCGTCTTGCCAAAGCGCGCATTGCTGCCATCATCGCCGCACTAAAAGCGTCCGGGGCAAAGAAAGTTCTCGACTTAGGTTGCGGTGAAGGTCGCCTCATTTTAGAAATGGCGAAGGACAGCTATTTCACCCAGGTGGTCGGAGCAGACGTTTCGACTTCAGCGCTGAAACGGGCAGAGCGTTCGCTAGCCCAACTTGCACCCAGGCAGTCCGAAAGGGTGAAGTTGATACAGGCTTCCGCAACCTACCAGGACGCGCGCTTCGCCAACTTCGATGCAATCGTATTAGCTGAGGTGATTGAGCACCTCGACCCGAACCGACTTTACGGGTTAGAAAAGACTGTCTTCGAAAAAGCAACCCCGAAATGTGTATTAGTAACCACCCCGAACGCCGAATACAACCAGGTATTCGGGTTGCGCGCTGAAACATTCCGTCACAGCGACCACCGCTTCGAGTGGAGTAGATTCGGGTGCGAACAATGGGCAACCGGTGTCGCTGACCGCCAGGGATATCAGGTCAACTTTGATGAGATTGGCGAGTCCCACCACGAATACGGCGCACCCACGCAAATGGCAGTTTTCACCCTTGGGAGCCGCGATGCCTGAGATCAAGATTCCCGAATTCGCGCTAGTACTCCTGATTGGAGCTTCTGGTTCAGGAAAGAGTGTCTTTGCCGCCACCCACTTTGAGCCATTTGAAACCGTTTCGTCCGATTTCTGCCGCGGACTAGTCAGTGGGGACGTGACCGATCAAGGGGCGACCGCAGATGCTTTTGATGTCTTAAATACGATTATCGCAAAACGACTTCAGCGCGGACTGCTTACCGTTGTAGATGCAACAAACGTGCAACCGGGTGCCCGAAAGTCGCTGATCGCACTCGCCAAAGCCCACGACGTACTCCCTGTCGCCATCGTGCTAGACCTGCCAGAAAAACTCTGTATCGCCCGTAACCGAAACCGGACTGCACCCGTTGGGGCTGAAGTAGTCAAGCGACAAGTGCAGCAGTTACGAAAATCGCTTAGAGGGCTTTCAGCAGAGGGGCTGCGCGAAATTAGCATTCTGACTTCGGAAGCTGAAGTTGCGTCAGCCAAGATTACCCGTACCAGGCTGTACTCAAATCTTAAAGACGATCATGGCCCGTTTGATGTGATTGGGGACGTTCACGGCTGCTTCGACGAACTATTGGCGCTACTAACTTCCCTCGGCTATGAGTTCATCAAAGACGAATCAGGACAGATTGTTGACGCAGCTCACCCGAGAGGCCGTCGCGTTATCTTCCTGGGTGATCTTGTTGATCGTGGGCCGCAGGTAGTTTCGGTGCTACGACTGGCGATGGGGATGACTGCCAGTGGTAACGCGCTCGCAATTCCTGGAAACCATGAAGCCAAACTCATCCGTGCGTTGACCAAACCGAACCAGGTAAAGCCCACACATGGTCTAGCACAGACGTTAGCCGAACTTGCTGAAGCCGGAGCAGAATTCACCGCGGCAGTGAAAGACTGGGCACACTCCTTGATTTCCCATTACGTTCTCGACTCGGGTCGTCTCGTCGTTGCGCATGCTGGATTGAAACAGGCCTATCAAGGGCGTGCCTCTGCGCGAGTACGAGCTTTTTGTCTATACGGCGACACCACCGGAGAAAGCGACGAATACGGCCTGCCGGTGCGGTATCCGTGGGCGAACGATTACCGTGGGAGTGCCATGGTGCTCTACGGACACACTCCCATCCCCAAGACCGAATGGGTCAACAACACGATGTGTCTGGATACCGGTTGTGTGTTCGGCGGCAAGTTGAGTGCGATGCGCTACCCGGAAAAGGAAGTAGTGCAGATTCCGGCGGCGCGCGTCTACTGTGACCCGATTCGCCCGTTGGAAACTACAGCGCGCGAATCCGACTTTTTGAATGCTAGCGACGTTTTAGGAAAGCGGATAATCGAAACTAGTTGGCTGGGGCGGATAACGATACAGGCAGAACAGGCTGCGGGCGCGTTTGAAGTGATGAACCGTTTTGCCCTGCCACCGCAGCAGCTTGCATATCTTCCGCCCACTATGTCGCCAGTGGAGACCTCCAAACTTGAAGACTATCTGGAGCATCCGTTAGAAGCCTTCGACTATTTCAACCGTCAAGGAGTTACCGAAGTCATTTGTGAAGAAAAACACATGGGTTCGCGTGCCGTGGTGTGGGTTTTTCGCAAGGATGCCGCTTCGGCTACTGGGAATGGCTCGATACACACCCGCACGGGCAGGGCTTTCTTCGACCTGGAGTTGCTAACCCAGGCGTTGCAGCGAATCGAAGCTGCCGTTGCTGCCGCTGGCCTGTGGGAGGAATTCGAGACGGACTGGCTGCTGCTCGACGCGGAGTTGCTGCCTTGGTCGTTGAAGTCTGAGGACTTGCTGCGTGATCTATACCGCCCTATCGCTGATGGTGCACGCACCATGTATGACGCCGCGCTCCAACAGGTAGCTTCGGGAATGTCCCGGGGGTTAGAACTGGGCGAACTCCAAGCGCACATTGAGCAGCGACGTGCCAATGCTGCCGCATTCGGCGAAGTGATTGATCGCTATGCTTGGCCAACCGACGGACTCGTTGGCGTGCAGTTAGCGCCATTTCAGGTGCTAGCTTCGGCGGGGGTTGCCCACTATGACAAGCCGCACACCTGGCATCTGGGTATCATCGATTCTCTGGTAGCCGCAGACTCACAGCTCTTTAGGCCAACGCGAAATATCGTGGTGGATACCCAAAACGATCAATCCAAACAAGAAGCCGTGACCTGGTGGGAGGAACTAACTGCTGCTGGTGGCGAGGGTATGGTCGTCAAACCGATGGTTTCACCAGCTAAGTCGGCGCGCAACACCGAAAAAGGGTTGGTGCAACCCGGATTGAAAGTACGCGGCCGCGACTACCTTCGCATCACCTACGGGGCGGATTATCTTGACAGCTTGGGCATGCTGAAAAATCGCAATCTCACACTGAAAAGGTCACTGGCACTGCGTGAATACGCACTCGGACTAGAAGCTATCGACAGGCTGGTCGCTGGCGAGCCGTTGTGGCGTCGCCATGAGGCGATTTTTGCCGTACTGGTCATGGAATCAGAACCGACTGACCCGAGGCTGTGATCGCTCCATCCCAGTCATCGGCCAAACTAAAATGGTTCTTCTCATTTTCGGGTGGTGTGACACGTTGGGTTGGTTGATGTGTTTTGGTGGTCGGGTCTTCGAGAATTGATGGTGTTCACTCCGTCTGTTTTCGAAGGACCCGACC
>WRJP01000143.1 GCA_009778535.1 Propionibacteriaceae bacterium
GCTTCCGCTAGTGCGGTTCGAGCCTCATTCACCTTCGCTTGATAGGTCGCCAGATCGCCATTGCGCAACGCTTCGTCCGCCGCTACGAAAGCATCCTGGGCTTGTTGCAGCAAAGCTGCCGCATCATCACTGGGAGTGACGCTAGGCGTAGTTCCAGGCGTAGTCGGATCAGCTGGATCAACTTGAGTCGTCGGTGTCTGGGGTTCTTCTTCCCCAGTTTTAGCACCAGAATTTCCTCTAAATACCTTGTCGAGAGCCTCTTGCAGCGTCTGACCAATTCCAACAGATTCACCGAAACGCACGATGACATAGGTCAGCGCCGGATATGACCCCGTGCTTGCCTGGCGCTGCGCATAGACCGGCAAAACGTAGATCAGACCACTACCCATCGGAAGTGTAAGTAGATTTCCATAGATTGCCTCTGCTGAACCGTTGAAAAGGAATGCCCGCAGAACATCAGCGACATTTCTGTCGGTGGTCATCGCGTTGAAGGTTTGTCCTGGACCATCAATTTGCTGCGTATCAGACATGCGTAACACTCGAAGTTTTCCGTAATCAGGACTGGTAGCTTCAGCAATCACCGAAAGATACGCGGCAAGATTCTGCCTCCCCCTGGGCACATACACGCCAGTGGTTGAGAATATCGGAGCATCATCTGTTGGCCACTTAATAGACAGATAATGCGACCTTTCCGGAACACCAGCATTCTGTCTGGGGTCATCGGGAATCTGCCACAGATCAGATTGCTGATACCACTGAATCGGATCTGTCATGTGATAGCGCCCAAGCAGGTAACGCTGCACATCAAACAGATCTTGTGGATACCGCAGATGCGAAAGCAAATCCGGCGTAATCTCATCACGCGACTTCAATATTCCTGGGAAAGCGGCGGCGTAGGTTCGCAGTAACGGGTCTGTGGCATCCCAGGCATAAAGGTCAACCGTGCCATCGCAGGCATCCACAACGGCTTTCACCGAATTACGCAAATAGTTGACCGCAGTAGTCGAAGCAAACATCGAATCTGGATTAGCTTGCATCGCCACCAACTGTGAGTTTGGATAGTTTGCGCTCGACGTATACCCATCAACAATCCAAACCAGTCTGCCATCGACTACCGCTGGATAGAGGTTGCCATCCAACTTCAACCAAGGGGCAACTTCCGAAACCCGGGTAGTTGGCAGCCGGTCATGCAAGATTCTGGAATTTGAACCCACGCGATCAGATAGCAGCAGGTTGATGTCGGTGAAATAGGTTGCGAACAGGATACGTGTGAACAGATCACCAATCGGAACACCGCCAGTCCCAGCGTAGATGTTGTATGACTCTCCCCCACCTTCGGCAGCACCTGGGGTATCAAGTTCAATCGGATTCTGGCCTTCTTCGCGCCCCACGATCACATACTGGCTTGAGTTTTCCCCGAAATAAATCCGTCCTTCATAATCGCCAAGCTCCCCAGTGGAAGGAATGTCTTTTTCAATCCACTCGGGCGCACCACCAGCCTGCCTCCGGTTGCCATATGCGGCGATGATTCCATTGCCATGGGTATAAACCGTGTGAACATTGTTCCACTGCTGATTAGGCAGCCCATCTAACTTGATTTCTCTAGCTGCAACAACCGCATCGGTTTCTTTGCCATTGATGACGTAACGATCGACATCCAACTCCGCTTGAACCGTATAGTAACCGCGTACCTGCTGTAACTGCTGGAAGGTTGGGCTCACTACTGCTGGGTCGATCAGTCGCACCCCTGGCAGCGCAGCTGCATCGTCCTTCAACTGCCCCGGGCTAACCTGAGTCACAGCTGTATAGGAGTCAATTTGTACCTCATCAATGCCAAATGCTTTACGGGTCGCGTCAATATGTGCCTGAATGAAGGGTTTTTCTTTATCTGGCTCGTTCGGACGGACTTCAAAGTTCTGAATGAAAGCCGGATAGATCATTGACAAGATCAAGCCGGAAACGACCATCAACACCACTGATGAGACCGGAAGGATGAGGCGTTTGACAAACGTATTGACGAAGAAAACGCCCGCGCAAATGAAAGCGATCACCGCCATGACTTGGAATGCCATCAACCTGGAATGAAAATCGGTGTAGTGCATTCCCGTGAAAAGGGTGCCTTCTGAGGTCAAAATTGTGTATCGAGCCACCAACATCTGACCACCAACGACGATCAGTGCCAACCCTGCCAAGATAGAAAGTTGAATCCGCATACCAGGGCTGGCTATACCCGTACGCTTAGTGCGGGTGAACTTAAACTGTCCTCCCACGACCTGAGCTTGCCCTCCAAGGCTGACATTCCCAATCACGAAGTGGACAATCGCGGCAGCTATGAGACTCAGCACTACCACCGTCAGGGCAAAGTTAAGAAGGTCTTGGATGACCGGCAACTCGAAAACGAAGAAAGATATGTCTGCTGAAAAGTATTGATCGGTTTCGCCGAAAGGCACCCGATTCAACCAGGCAAGATACGTCATAGCATTCGGGAAGGCATTCGCGCCGAGAAATACTCCAACTACTGCTGCGGGAATGATCACAGCCCATTTGGTGTAGCGAGACAGCAGTTCACGGTAACGAGCAACTGAAGGATTCGCGGCACTGGCAGCAACCTTGGGATGCGAGCGCAACGCGAACACGATGTTTGCGCCGATGACAATAGCTCCTACCACACAAAACGCTGTGAACAAGATTACTTGCGCTGCAAGCACTGTAGTAAACACATTCGTCGCTTCCAGCGAGTCGAACCACAACTTCTTGGTCCATAGCTGAGTGAAGATTAGGAAAAGTACTACCAATACGAAAAGGATGCCGAGGGCTGGAATCAGGGTACGCCCCAGGGTCTTAGGAGTTGGCTTTGCTGGTCTTTCAGAGTTGCTCACAGTAGATAGAATATCTGGAAACTCCGACAATGATTACCACGAGTGTGGTTCAGCAGCTTGGAAGTCTTAGATTTGACTGGTTGAGCATCCCCAAAAACGTTATAGCTTCGTTCAGTGATGTCACCGGAACCAACTGCATATCTGCTACGTTGTCAACGTCGGTGCAGTTGGCAAGCGGGAGCAAAAATATGCTCGCACCGTCACGGCGTGCCGCAGCAATCTTCTCGCGTACCCCTCCGATGCTTGAGACATTCCCTCTTGCATCAATCTGGCCAGTTCCGGCAATGATGTGGCCGTGAACAATATCGACTGGAGTTATCTTTGAATAGATCGCCAAGGCCATCATCAAACCCGCAGAGGAGCCTCCGATATTGGATTCAATTCCAAACTCAACATTCGGATAGTACTCATACCCGACTCCCAGACTTACTCCGATGCTAGCCACTTCCGGTTGCTTGGCTGAAGCCCTGGTTGAGATCGTTTTCCGGATAGAGATTCCCGCACGCAGCACAGTTACTACTACAGCATCGCCCACATAGTGTTTAGCTAATGCCTCTGACACTTGCTGGATTGTTGTAGTAGGAGCATCATCAACCTTCAATATCAAATCCCCTGGTAGCAACACGTCATATGAAGGTCCAGAGCTGGAAACTGCAAGAACCATAGGGTATTCGCTAACTGGAACTTTGGCCGCAAGCAGGGCTGCTACTACAGCATTTGTTTGTGCCGAAGTCATCATTGCTGCATTATTCGATGTAATCACGGTGGTACTCACGCCCGTTGGGTAAACGGCTTCCCGCGGAATAACTTCACGATCTGGCAGCCAGTATGCAGCAATAACCTGCGGCAAGGTAGTTTGGGCTTGCACTGCCGTCAAAGCCACAGTCGTCATTCGCAATTGACCGTCATGTTGGTAGGTGGTGATTCCGGAAAGTCGTATCGCTTCGTCGCCGGAATCACTTGCCAACAGATTGTAGGTACCTCCTGGCAGCCAGGTGACATATGGAGTTGGCAGCAAACCCGTCAACAATACTAATACGACGAATAACAATCCTGAGACCGCCACCGTCCAGGTCTGCTTGCTCATTTACTCTCCAACTGCACCCGAAAAGATGTTGCCTCTACGATACCTTGCAAATCACAGGTAAGCTCATCTGTAGAAGGAGGCAGCATGGATTTCTCTGAATTTGAAGACCTAGATCCCAACGAGCAGAATTTGCGAAAACTTCTTGCCCAGCTAGGGATTCAACTTGGGCCAGATGGGAAACCTGATCTTTCCGCGTTGATGAAACAAGCGGAAATCATCATGCGCAACTATCAAACCCAGATGGCAGGGTTTGGCGAAACTGAAGCCGATTCCGGACTGAATTGGGGCTATGTTTTAGATACCGCCAAACGCAAA